>JAUJMB010000263.1 GCA_030447045.1 Rubrobacteraceae bacterium
CGGCCCGTGTTGCCCGAGGCGTGGTAGATCACGTCGGCGCCCTGCTCGATCTGCTGCTGGCTGATCTCCTTGCCCCTCGCCGGATCGTTGAAGGCCTCGGGACCGGCCCCCGCGTACTGGGAGATGATCTCGCAGTCAGGGCACACGGACTCGACCCCGGCCTCGTAGCCGGCCTGGAATTTCTGGATCAGCGGCCCCTCGAGCCCGCCCAAGAACCCGACGACCTTCTCATCGGAGGACGTGTAATCCGTGTCCTCCTGGGTCATGAGGCCCGCGACCACGCCGGCGAGGTACGAGCCCTCCTGCTCCCTGAAGACGAGGTTGATGACGTTCTCCGAATCCTCGACCACGGAGTCTACGATGGCGTACTGGATGTTGGGGTACTGCGGCGCAATCTTGGCGAGGTCCTCGGTCATGAGGAAGCCGACGGCGAAGATCGGGTTGTTGCCGTTATCCGAGAGCTGGGTGAGGTTGTTGGGGTAGTCGGTCGGCGCCGAGGACTCCAGGTACCGGCCCTTGACCCCGAGGCTCTTCTCGGCGGCCTGCATGCCCTCGTAGGCCGAGTCGTTGAAGCCCTGGTCCCCGAGGCCGCCGACGTCGAGCACGAGCGCGGGCTTCACCTCAGAACCGCCACCGCCTCCGCCGCCCTGATCCCCGCCGCCGCCCTGGCTTCCACCCCCGCCGCTGCTGCGACAGCCCGCAATGACCAGGGCTAGGGCAAGAACCACAGCGACCAGAAACACGCTCTTACGCACGGGACCTCCTCTTTCGCGAACCGCTCCCCGCGCGTAACCCGCCGGGCGTCCGGTCTTACGTGACAGATCGTTGACGGGCATCATATAGAGTCGAGGCCACCGGCGCAAAGGAGACGGAACCCGTTGCCCCCACGAGAAGACGACCTGGCCCGCGAGCTGGCCTGGCTCCGCGACTTCACCCCCGCCACCCGGTCTGCCGCCGGCGACCTGCCCTCCCTGCAGGGCGAGCGCCTGCTCGTCGTCTGCCACCTGGACCTCAAGATGGTCCCCTACTTCGAGGCCCTCCTCTCCGCCGGCGCCGGGGTCCACGCCTGCGCCGCCAACCCCGCCACCACCAGGGACGGGGTCGCCGAACACCTGGGGTCGCTCGGTGTGGTGGTGCCGGCCCGCAAGGACGACCCGCCGGACCGGCACGCGGCGCACCTCGAAGCCGCCGTCGAGGCCGGTCCCACCCTCCTCTCCGAGATGGGCGCCGACGCCACGGCCGCTACGTCGGGAAGGCTCGGCACCGTCCGCGGCGGGCTGGAGGCCACCGGCACCGGCCTCTCCCGGCTGCGCCCCCTCGACCTCGCCTACCCCGTCTTCGACTGGGACTCCGTCCCCATAAAGCAGGGCCTCCACAACCGGCACCTCGTCGGGCTCATGGCGGCCACCACCTTCTTGAACGTCACGGGCCTCTCCCTCTACGGCCGGACGGTCCTCGTCGTCGGCTACGGCCCGGTGGGCCGCGGCGCCGCCGACGCCGCCCGCCACTTCGGCGCCGCCGTCGAGGTCTGCGACCCCGACCCCGCAGCCCGCCTCGCCGCCGCCCACCTCGGCTTCCCGACCACAACCCTGGAGGAGGGCCTCCCCCGCGCCGACGTGCTCTTCACCGCCACCGGCCGCGACGGCGTGGTCCCCTTCGAGACCCTGTCTTACTGCAAGGACGGCGCGTTCCTGGCCAACCTCGGCCACACGGCGGGCGAGCTGCCCGCCGGAGAGCTGCGGCGGCGCGTCGTGGACGGGCCGCGCCCGCACGTCGAGCGTTGCGAGGTTGGGGGCAAGACCCTGTACCTCCTGGCCGGCGGCGCGATGTTCAATTTGGCGGCAGGGCCGGGGGATCCCTACGACACCTTCGACCTCGTTACGGCGCTAATGATCGAGGCCACAGGCTTCCTTGCCACCGAGGGCGTCGGGTACCCGCCCGGCCTCCACCCGCTGCCAAAAAAGGTCCAGGACCACGCCGCCCGGCGCTACCTGGGACGTCCCGAAACCTAACCGCCCTCCGCCCCCGGCCGAACCTATCGCCGGAAGCAAAGGTTCTGAGGTCTTGAGGGGTGCGCGGCCAGGACCACGCGCCACAGCGTCCCCTGAAACCTAGAGCCCCCGAAGGGGTCGACCTAGAACCTGTAGCCTCACTGCAGCAGCTTCTTGAGGTTCTCTTCAAGGTAGTCGGCTGTGACCTGGCCCTCGGGGTCGTAGGCGACGGCCTCTTTGCAGAGGTGGTAGAGGGCTAGGGTACGGGTTGGCGTCAGGCGGCGGTTGCCGGCCTGATCCAGGACCAGCCGCATGAGCTCCAGGGCGACCTCGGCCTCGCTCTTCTGTTGGTCCATCCGGACGGCTCCTCCCCGTCGTTTGCGGGGAGGATTATATCGGCGGGAGACGCCGCTATGGTAAACTTCTGGCGCTTTGATACCATCAGGTGGCCCAAGCACGGACCCGGGAATGCCACCAGGGAACACGCGCGAAGAGGGGCACGCCCGTGGGTAGGGTCGGCCCCAATCATGTCACCTGCCCCATCTGCAGCTACGCCTTCAGGGACACGCCCGTCGGGAACTACGTCACCGTCGGCCGGGAGGCGGACTTCTGCCCCAAGATCCCGGGCCGCCCGTCGGACGGCGCGCGCCTGATCCGGAACAGCATAACCGTCTGCCCGGCCTGCTCTTTCGCCGCCGGCGAGGACTTCGCCGACCTCTTCCTCTCCTTCGAGGAGCGCCACGACGTGGAGGAGCGCCTGAGGGAGGACGGCCTGCTCAGGGTCTTCCGGTCGGCCTCGCCGCCCTGGCTGGCCTTCCACGCCGCCGAGATCTGCGGCAAGGCCCGGGGTGCTACCTCCCGGGAGCTCGGCGACCTCTGCCTGCGCGCCTCGTGGGTCTGCCGCAAGGAGCGCGAGCGCCCCTTCGAGAGCACCTTCCAACTCAGGGCCGTCC
>JAUJMB010000264.1 GCA_030447045.1 Rubrobacteraceae bacterium
CGCGACGAAGACGAAGGCGTAGCCGTTGCGGGCGAGGTCCGCCAGAAAGCGGCGCATGGTCTTCTCGGCGCCGGGGGCCGTGGCGTAGACGGGGTCGTGTGAGGTGTGTTCCTCGGCGCTCTGCATCCAGAGCCGCGCGGCCTCCTCCGCGTCCTCCCGGCGGCCGGCTCGGATGGCGAAGTCCTGGCGCTCCATAGGACAATCCTAACCCATGCGGTCCGCATCTGGCGGGGCTGCGCTATGATCCCGGCAGGCCGGGGAAGGGAAAAGCCACGGGGCGCAGCGCCACCAACAAGGGCGGCAGGTTCTGGGAGGTCGACGCCGCCCGCGGTGTGGCCATCCTCATGATGGTCGTCTACCACTTCGCCTTCGACCTCTACGCCTTCGGCGGCTACGACGTGGACGCCGTTAGCGGCTTCTGGGCCCGCTTCGCCGACGCGACGGCCGGTTTATTTCTGTTCCTTGTCGGGGTCTCGCTCTCTATCAGCAGCCAGAGGGGCGGGGGAGGGTTCGGGAAGTACCTGCTGCGTGGGGCCAGGATCCTCGGCTACGGGATGCTGCTTACAGCGATCTTCCTCCTCTTCGGCATGGGGATAGTCGCCTTCGGCATCCTGCACCTCATCGGGGTCTCCATCGTCCTCTCCTACCCCTTCCTGAAGCTCAGGTTCGCGAACCTCGTCTTCGGCATCGCCGTCTTCGCCGCGGGGCTGTACGTGCAGGCGTGGGACCCGGGCGGGAGCGCCTGGCTCCTGCCGTTCGGGGTCGTGCCGGAGGGCTGGGCCATGCCGGACTACAGGCCGCTCTTGCCGTGGTTCGGGGTGGTGCTGGTCGGGCTCTTCTTCGGGAACACCGTCTACGGCGACGGGCGGCGGCCCGCGGGGCTCTCTGCGGCGGCGCCTGTTCTGTCGAGGCCCTTGCTGCCGCTGGGACGCAACTCGCTCGCGATCTACCTCGTCCACCAGCCGGTGATGATCTTGCTTCTCGCCGCGCTAGGTGTGGTGGACCTGAACTTTTTCTGAGGCGCCGGGTTTCTTTTTCGCGACGCTACGGGTAAAGTTCTCGGGCCAGATTCTCGTCGAGGAGGTGCGAAGGGAAGGTTTATCCAGAGGTACGGCCGGTAGGCCCGACACAGAGGTCGGGGCCTGCGGGACGGAGAGAACAAAGACAAGCGCCAGGGCTCCCGAGCAGAAAGCCATCACATCGGGAGTCGACGAGGGGGACGTTCATCGAGTTTTTCGGCGGGTGCGTCCCGGCTTCGGGCGGTCGATAGGGCGGCGACAAAATCCGGCGGTGACGCCGGGGACAAAACGCCGTTCGGCCCGGGTAGGACCCCCATGGTCCTGCCATCTTTCTCTTCGCCCCATAGAGAAATCCATTTGCGGAAGGCTGGGAGGTACGCCCGTGTGCGGTATCGTGGGTTACGTCGGTAAGGAGCGTTGCGTAGAGGTGCTTATGCAAGGCCTGGAGCACCTGGAGTATCGCGGTTACGACTCGGCCGGGCTCGCCCTGCACAAGGGGAGCGGCATAGAGTCCATCAAGGAGGTCGGGAGGCTGGAGAACCTCGGGAGGGCCGTCGCGGCTCGAAACGGGCATCTCTCGCGGATACGGGCCGGCATCGGGCACACCCGCTGGGCGACGCACGGCCGCCCGAGCCAGGAGAACGCCCACCCCCAGGTCGGTGGCCGGGGCTCGGTGGCCGTGGTCCACAACGGCATCATCGAGAACTTCGCGGAGCTGAAAGAGGAGTTGCTCGGGCGCGGCGTCCGGTTCGGTTCGGAGACGGACACCGAGGTGATGGCCCACCTGCTCGCGGAGAGGGTCGAGGCCGGGGAGCCGCTGCGGGAGGCGCTCTCGGGCGTGCTCGGCAGGCTCGAGGGGACGTTCGCGGTCGCGGCGGTGAGCGCCAGGGAGCCCGGCGTCGTCGTGGCCGCCCGCCACCAGAGCCCGCTCGTCGTGGGCCTGGGGGATGGGGAGAACTTTCTGGCGAGCGCCGTGCAGGCGTTGCTCGGGGAGACGCGCGAGTTCCTCGTCGTCGAGAACGGGGAGGTGGTCGAGGTCACCGACTCCGCGGTCCGCATCTTTACGCGCGACGGGGAGCCTGTCGAGCGCGAGCCCTTCGAGGTGGACTGGGACGCCGAAGCCGTCGAGCTCGGCGTCTACGAGGACTTCATGATGAAGGAGATCCACGAGCAGCCCGAGGCCCTGCGGGCGACCCTCTCGGACCGCCTCGACGCCGACGGCAGGGTGGACCTCTCGGAGATGGGCCTCGACCTCTCGGAGGTGGACCGCGTCGTCGTCGTGGCGTGCGGCACGGCGCTGCACTCCGGGCTTCTAGGCAAGGGCCTCATCGAACGCCTCGCCCGCGTCCCCGTCGAGGTCGCCGTCGCCAGCGAGTACCGCTACGCCCACCCCATCGGGGACGAGAGGACCCTCGTCGTCGCCATAAGCCAGAGCGGGGAGACCACCGACACGCTCGCGGCCGTGGGGACGGCCAAGGCCTTCGGCGGCAAGGTGCTCGCCGTGACCAACACGCGCGGCTCGCTCATCACGCGCGAGGCCGACGCCGTGCTGCTCACGCAGGCGGGGCCGGAGATCTGCGTCGCCTCCACCAAGGCGTTCGCCGCCCAGGTGGCCATGCTCGACCTGCTCGCCCTGGAGCTCGCCCGCGTCAAGGGGACCGTTGCTGAAGACGAGTTGCTCTCCTTGGGCCGCGACCTCAGGCGGGCGCCGGAGAAGGTCGCGGCGACCCTCGCCTTGCTCGAGGGGAAGATCGGGGCGGCCGCCGAGCTCTTCGAGGACGCGCGCTGCTCGCTCTTCCTCGGGCGCGGGCCCGCCTTCCCGGTCGCGCTCGAAGGGGCCTTGAAGCTGAAGGAGATAAGCTACATCCCCTCCGAGGGCTACGCCGCCGGCGAGATGAAGCACGGCCCCATAGCCCTCGT
>JAUJMB010000265.1 GCA_030447045.1 Rubrobacteraceae bacterium
GGCCGTGCGCTCGTTCTTCGCCTCGAGCAGGGTGTCCGCGTTCTCGACCTTCGCCTCTCGCTCGTGGTCCGAGAGCGCGTCCGTCGCCCCGAGCAGCTCGCGGCGGGTCGCCGTCAGGCGTTCGTAGGCGCGGGAGATCTCCCCGGCCAGCCCCTCCGCGTCCAACCTCGTCCCGTCCACGCGATCCCCTCCGCAGAACCCACGCCGTCGGTAAGCATCTTACCCGCTACCGGCGAGATCCCCAGCCCCTCCTTCCGCGGCGCGCCACCAGCGCGCGGCCACCGTACGGGGTCAGGCTCTCGGCCCATCCGTCCATCCCCAACCCCCGGATTCGTCGTGCTGCCCGAGGGTCGGCGGGGGACGCCGCACCGGAGGCCGCTCGCCGTCGATGAGCACCGGAGAGAGGAGCATCGGGAGCGTCCCGGCCGTCGGGTGTTCGATCTCTTGCAACACGCCCGATCCCAGGACGTGATCGTCCGTAAAGACGTCCGAGAGCGCGTTGACCGGCCCGCAGGGGACGCCGGCGCCCCGGATCTCCTCGACCCACTCGTCCGCCGTCCGCCCGGAGAAGCGCGCCTGCAGGGCGGCGACCAGATCCTCCCTGTTCGCGACCCGGTCGGGGTTCGTGGCGTAGCGTTCGTCGCCCGCGAGCTCCGGCAGCTCCATCGCCTCGCACAGCCGCCCGAACTGGGCGTCGTTGCCGACGGCGAGGGCTATCTGTCTGTCGGAGGCGTCGAAGGTCTGGTAGGGGACGATGGTGGGGTGGCCGTTGCCCAGGCGTCCCTTGTCCTCGCCCGAGACGAGGAACTCCTGCCCGCGGTTTGCGAGCCACGAGAGGGTGGACTCGAAGAGGGGGACCTCGACGCGGCAGCCCTCGCCCGTCTCCGAGCGGCGCCTGAGGGCGGCCAGGATCGCGGTGGCGGCGTGCAGGCCGCACACGATGTCCGCTATGGCCACGCCGACCTTCGTGGGCTCGCCGTCGGGCTCGGGGAAGCCGGTTATGCCCATGATCCCGGCCCGCGCCTGCACCAGGAAGTCGTAGCCGGGACGGTCCTCGTCCGGCCCCGGCCCGAACCCCGTGATGGAGCAGTAGACGAGGCCGGGGTTGGCCTCCTCGAGGGCCTCGTAGCCGAGGCCCATGGCCTCCAGGGCGCCGCGCTTCCAGTTCTCTATCACCACGTCCGCGTCGGCCGCCAGGCGTCTTACCCGCGCCAGGCCCTCGTCCGTCTTCAGGTCCAACCCGACGGACCTCTTGTTGCGGTTGATCGAGAGAAAGTACGCCGACTCCCCGCCGGCGAACGGCGGCCCCCAGTGGCGGGTGTCGTCGCCGCGCCCGGGGTGCTCGACCTTGATCACGTCCGCCCCGAGGTCCGCGAGCGCCATCGTCGCGTACGGGCCCGCCAGCACCCGCGAGAGGTCCAAGACCCTCAAGCCTTCGAGCGGCAGCATCAGCCCTCGCGGGCGTCGTCTATGAGAAAGAGCCGGGTAGGAGCCCCCGAGGGGTTGCGCCCGCGGTGCGCCCCGCCGCCTAGAGTGGCGGCCGGCAGGAGGAACGCCTCGCCTTCCGAAGCCCGCAGAACCTCGCCGCCGCTGTCGAACTCGTACTCGATCTCACCCGCCAGGACGAACCCGCGATGGCCTTCCTCGCACCACTCCTCGCGGGCCGCCCCGGCCCCGTACTCGACCACAGCCCACCGCGCCCCCCCGACGTCCACCTCGCGGGCCCTGATGCCGGGCGCTTCTTCGGCCCACGGAAGCTCCCCGAAGGGCACCCTGCGCGCCCGCTCCATCTCCCTCACCTCTGCGCCCCTCCCTTCAGCGGCCGCCCCTTCCCGGCGCGTGCCGGGCCTCTTCAGGGTACACGAACCGGTAGGCCCGGGCCCGCCCCGCGCGAGGCCGACGCCAGGCCGCCTGTAAAAACCAACGCGTCCGGCGCCGGCCATTTGTGGGACAATTCTGGCGCCGAAGGGCGGACACCGGGAGGGCAGAAAGATGACCCAATCACGCACGGAGGTCGGACAGAACGGGCGGCGGGCGGCGGCCCCGCCCGGGCACGACTTCCTGAACGTCGAGGCGCACCTCTCCGAGGGGGAGCTCGCGGTGCGCGACCGCGTCCGCCATTTCGTGCGGGAGAGGATCAAGCCGAACATAGAGAACTGGTTCGACGGGGCGGTCTTCCCGAGGGAGATCGTCCCCGAGTTCGCCGGGCTCGGCCTCCTCGGCATGCACCTCGAGGGCTACGGCTGCGCGGGGGGGAGCGCCGTCGAGTACGGCCTCGCCTGCATGGAGCTGGAGGCCGGGGACTCGGGCCTGCGCACCTTCGTCTCCGTCCAGGGCTCCCTCGCGATGAGCGCGATCCACAAGTTCGGCTCCGAGGAGCAGAAGCAGGAGTGGCTACCGAGGATGGCGAGGGGCGAGGCCATAGGCTGCTTCGGCCTCACCGAGCCGACCGCGGGGAGCGACCCGGCGAGCATGAAGACCTTCGCCCGCAGGGACGGCCCGGACTGGGTGCTCAACGGCCGGAAGCGTTGGATCGGGCTGGCCACCATCGCCGACGTCGCCGTCGTCTGGGCCCGCACCGACGAGGAGAAGAACCCCGTCCGCGGCTTCCTCGTCCCGACGGACGCGCCAGGCTTCTCCGCGGCGGACATCACCCCGAAGCTCTCGATGCGCGCCTCCATCCAGTGCGACGTCACCTTCGAAGACGTGCGCCTCCCGGGGGACGCCATGCTCCCCGAAGCGCGCGGCCTCGGCGGCCCCTTCGCCTGCCTCAACGAGGCGAGGTACGGCATCATCTGGGGGGCGATGGGCGCCGCGCGGGACTGCTACGAGTCGGCGCTCGCCTACGCCGGGACCCGAGAGCAGTTCGGGAAACCGATAGGCTCCTTCCAGCTCGTGCAGCAGAAGCTCGTGAACATGCTCATCGAGATAGAGAAGGG
>JAUJMB010000266.1 GCA_030447045.1 Rubrobacteraceae bacterium
TGGGGGCCGTGGTGGTCGAGGGCGGGCAGGGCGCGAACCCGAGCGCCGCCGACCTCGCCGCGGCGGTAGAGCAGGCGGGGGCGCCGACGGTGGTGATCCTGCCGAACAACAAGAACATCGTGCCGACCGCCGAGCGCGTCGGGGAGCTGGTCGCCGTGGAGGTGCGCGTCGTGCCGACCCGGAGCATCGCCGCAGGCCTCGCCGTGATGGTCGGCTTCGACGCGGAGGGCGAGCCCGACGAGGTCTTCGGGGAGATGGAGGAGATCCGCGAGTCTCTGCACGCCGCCGAGGTCACGCGGTCCGTGAGGGACTCCAGGCTCGACGGGCGGGACGTGCCCGAGGGTTCGTATATTGGTTTCCTGAACGACGAAATGGTCGCCGCAGGCCGGTCGGTCGGGGAGGTGGCCCTCTCGCTCGCCCGGAGGATCGTCGAGCGGGGCGCCGATCTCGTGACCCTCGTGCGCGGCGAGGACCTGGACCGGGAAGAATTGCAGGCCCTGGCGGAGGAGATCCGGGCCCTGGACGAGGACCTGGAGGTCGAGACGAGGGACGGCGGGCAGCCGCTCTATCCCCTGCAGATGGTGGCCGAGTGACGACCGCCATCGTCACGGACTCCACGACGAGCCTCGCCCCCGAGGTCCTGGAGCGGCCGGACGTTCGGATGGTCCCGCTGACGTTCCACTTCGGCCAGGATGAGACCTACAGGGACAAGGTCGAGATGTCCAACGAGGTGTTCTACGAGCGCCTGCGCGACTCCGACGTCTTCCCGACCACCTCCCAGCCCCCCGCGGGCGCCTTCGTGGAGGCCTACGAGGCGCTCTCGGACTACGACGACCTGCTCGTCCTCACGGTCTCCCGCAAGCTGAGCGGCACCTACGACTCGGCGCGCCAGGCGGCGGGGATGGTCGAGCGGCCCGTGGAAGTGGTGGACACCAGGAGCGCCGAGATGGGCTCGGGGCTTGTCCTGCTGGAAGCGTTGAGGGTTCTGGACGAGGGCGGGGAGTTCAAGGACGTCCGGAGGGCGGCGGAGGCCGCGGCCGGGCGCTGCAACCTGTACTTCGCGGTCGCGACGCTGGAGTACCTGGCGAAGAGCGGCAGGATCGGCCGCGCCCAGCGCCTCGTCGGGACCGCGCTGGACGTCAGGCCCGTGCTGAAGCTCGTCGACGGCGAGGTCGTCCCGCACAAGCGCACCCGCGGGCGCAAGCGCCAGATGAACGCCGTCCTCGACGAGGTGAGGCCCGCCGCCGAGGCGGGGCGACCGCTGTACTTCGGCCACATCGCCACGCCCGAGCCGGTCGCGGAGCTCGCCCAGAGGCTCGGCGTCGAGGGGAGTCCGGTGGCCGAGATCGGCGGCGTGGTCGGTTCGCACGTGGGCCTGGGGGCTTATGGCGTGGCCCACCTCTAGGGAGGCCGCGGCGGAGGAGAGGCGGGCCCCGCGGACGCCGCTCACCGAGCTTCGGGCGAGGCCCGTGAGGGAGTTGCCGGGGGTTGGGCCCAGGATAGAGGCGGCGCTAAAGGACCTCGGGGTCGCGAGCGTGGCCGACATGATCTCGCACTACCCCTCCCGCCACGAGGACCTCTCCAACGTGAAGCGGATCGGCGACCTCCGCGTTGGGGAGAAGGCGACGGTCGTCGGGCGCGTGGTGAGCGTCAAGCCCGTCGGCAGGCCCGTCCGGGGGAGGGCCCCGGGCTTCTCGGCCCAGCTCTACGACGGCACGGGCTACCTGCCGGTCACCGTCTGGGGCCGCTCCTGGATGGCTAGGGGCCTGCGGCCGGAGACGCGCGTCGTGGTCTCCGGCGAGGTCCAGAGCCGCTACGGCATCCAGCTCGTCGCCAAGAGCATCGAGGTCGTGGAGGACGAAGGCAGGGCCGACGAGGGGCCGCACGCGGGGCGGTTCGTGCCGATCTACCCGGCCAACAAGGGCATCCAGGCGCGGCGCTTGCGCGCCCTGATCCACCGCGCCCTCGACGCCGCCGGCCACGTCCTCGACCCGCTGCCGGCCGACCTCCTCGCCCGCCACGACCTCCCGAACCTGCACGACGCCGTGCACGAGGTCCACTTTCCCGAGGACAGGCCCCGCCTGCGCGCCGCCATGCGCCGCCTCGTCTTCCACGAGCTCTTCCTGATCCAGACCGGACTCGCCGCCCGCAAGGCCCGCCTGGACAGGACCGAGCGGGGCGCCAGGCACCGCGGAGACGGCCGCCTGCTCAACCCGTTCCTCAAGGGCCTCGCCTTCGGGCTGACGGGGGCGCAGGAGCGGGTGATAGAGGAGGTCCTCGCCGACATGCGCCTGGAGAAGCCGATGCGCCGCCTGCTCCAGGGCGACGTCGGGAGCGGCAAGACGGTGGTGGCGGTCGCGGCCCTGCTGACGGCCGTCGAGTCCGGAGGACAGGGCGCTATCATGGCCCCCACCGAGGTCCTGGCCGAGCAGCACTTCCTCTCGATGTCCGCGGCGCTCGCGGACCTTCCCCTGAACGTCGTGCTGCTGACGGGCTCCCAGGGCGCCGCCGAGCGGCGCGAGGCGCTGCGGCGGGTCGAGGCGGGGGAGGCGCACGTCGTCGTCGGCACGCACGCCCTCATACAGAAGGGTGTGGAGTTCCGGGACCTCTCGCTCGTCGTCGTTGACGAGCAGCACCGCTTCGGGGTAGGCCAGCGCACCGTCTTTCGGGAGAAGGGCAAGACCCCGGACACGCTCGTCATGACGGCCACGCCCATACCCAGGACGCTCTCCCTGACGCTCTACGGGGATCTCGAGGTCTCCATCATCGACGAGTTGCCGCCCGGCAGAAAGCCCGTCGCGACGCGCATCGTGGACCCCGCCGCGCGCATCGAGGCCTACGAGGAGGTCAGGCGGGAGCTCGAGGACGGGCGGCAGGCGTACGTGATCTGCCCGCTCGTCGAGGAGTCCGAGGCGCTCGAGGACGTAA
>JAUJMB010000050.1 GCA_030447045.1 Rubrobacteraceae bacterium
GAGCAAGCGATGTCTGCGTCGAACATAACCAGGTCTCGCGGGCGCGGTACGTCAGTCGTTCGATAGGCTCGGGATCTGGCCGTTGCGGAAGGCGTCGACGAAGAGGCTGTGGTCGTCGCGCGCGATCTCGGAGTAGCGCATGCCGAAGGCCACCATCTCCCCGACGAACTCGTCCTCCTTGCCGTCTATGGCCTCGACGATCTCGTCCTCGGTCTGGAAGCCGACGATGGAGGGGTCCGAGTCCTTGTCGGCGACGCAGTGGACCTTGGCCGTCGCCCGGCCGAGGTAGTCGAGGACCGGCGAGATCTCCTCCGGCTCGGTGAGGTCCGACCAGTCGAGGTCCTCGACGTAGGGGGAGAGCTCGGAGACGACGAAGCCCACCCCGTCCACCTCGGTGTAGCCGAGCCAGGGGTCGGCGTGGGCCTGCAGCGCCCTCTGGGAGACGGCCGTGCGGTGCCCGTGGTGCTTGAAATAGCCCTTGATGCGCTCGTCGTGGACGATGCGGCTGGGGGCGGCGACGTTGCCCTGCTTCATCGAGAGGACCACGTCGTTCTCCAAGGCCTGGGTCGGGCCCTCGACGAGGATGTTGTAGGCCGGAAGCCCCGCCGAGCCGATGCCGAAGCCCTTGCGGCCCACGATGTCCTTTACCTCGTAGGTCAGGCTGCGGAAGCGCTTGGCGTCGGGAATGGTCTCCAGGTAGGACTCGTAGGCCGCCTTGACTCTCTCCCGCTCGGCGTCGTCGAGCTCGCGGACGCCGGGGCCGCGGCGGAACTTGCGCTCGAAGTCGCCGTCGACGAGGGTGGTCTTCTCGAGCAGGTCCACGCGGGTGTTGAGGCGGGTCTCCAGCAGGATCTCCCTGACCTCGCCGCTCGTGGTCTCCAGCCGCAAGGAGTAGTCGTGGTCGCGGTCGGAGTGGACGAAGTAGCGTACCTGCTCGACGTAGGCGCGGACGTAGGTCTCGATGAGCCTGGCTATGTCGGCGTCGGAGATGGCCTTCATCCAGGCGAGCAGGGCCACGCTGGCGACCATGCGCTTGATGTCCCAGGTGAAGTGGCCGAGGTATGCCTCGTCGAAGTCGTTGACGTCGAAGACGAAGACGCCGTCGCCGTCCATGTAGGTACCGAAGTTCTCGGCGTGCAGGTCGCCCTGGATCCAGACGCGCCCCGTCCTCTCGTCCGCCCAGCGGTCGGGCTCGTGCTCCATGTCCGCGTAGAACAGGCACGCGCTCCCGCGGTAGAAGGCGAAGGGCCCCGCCGCCATCTTCCTGAACTTCTGCCGGAACGCGTCCGGGTCGGCGACCATGAGGTCGGAGAAAGCGTCGACGAGCACGTCCACGATCTCCTTCTGGCGCGACTCGTGCCGCGTCGGGTCCACAGTTCCGGTCATGAGGCTCCTTCCGCTCCAGAAGAGCGCTGACGTCGAGGCTTACCGGATATGATGCCACTAGGCCGGGAGCGGCGCACCCGGGTACCGTCCCTCGACGTCCCCTTCAGCGGCAGGTCGAGAGCATCTGCTTGAGGGCCGACTTCTCTTCGCGGGTCACGGAGAGGGTCCAGTAGTGCTTTATGCTGATCCACTTTTTGGCGTAGACGCAGTGGTAGGCCTTCCGCGGCGGCTTCCAGGCCTCCGGACCCTTGTCGCCCTTCTCCTGGTTGGCGTTGTCTTCGACCGCGAGGAGATCCAGCGGGACGTTGGCGAAGCGCTCCTTCTTCGCCGCCCCCCACGTGGCTGCGCCGCTTCTCCAGGCGTTGGCGAGCGGCACGATGTGGTCGATGTCGATGTCGCCCGGTGCGTAGTACGTGTTGCCGGTGTAGGGGTCGAACCAGCGCCCGCTCCCGACGGAGCAGCCGCTACCAACGACCTCGTCGGTGCCGTCCCGGATCAGGGCGGCCTCCCTGACGTCGCAGGAGCCGGGATCCGGGGTGCCGGCCGGCAACCTCCACCCGTACTCCTGGGCGTCGCTCCAGTGCGGGAACAGGTCGCGGGAGTAGCCGTCCATGGAACCGGCCGGCCTCACCTGCAGCTCCGAGAGCTTCTCGGAGGCGGTGGCGGCCCGCGCCTCCTGGGGCACAGATAGGCCGAGGGCCGAGATGGCCAGCAGCGCCGCGAGTGTCAACAGGATCGCGAAGAGGCGTCTCGGGCTTTCCCACCGCGTGCTTGCCGCCCGTTCCATGCCGAACCCCTCCTCCGCGCCCCTGACGGGGCCAGCCTCCGTTCTGCCTTGAGAGCGCCGCGTCCCGCGAGGATAGGCGGCCATAACGCCGGACCTGATTCTACTAGAGGCCACGAGGGTTCAAGCGTGCGACCCGAACGGCCGATAAAGGTGGCGGGGCGGAGACGCCGAGGCCTGCCGGCCGAGCCACCGACCGCCCCCGTCGTACAGGCACGGGAAGGAGCACCACGGGCCATGACCAGCCGCAAGCGGACCCTTCGTGCCGGGGCTTTGGCCGCCGTCCTGACCGTGGCCGTCCTGACGACGGCGGTCTTCGCCGCCGTGGCGCCCGCGGGGGTCGCCTCGGCAGCCGAGAGGCGGGCGACCGTCGCGTCCCTGGTCAGAGCCGCCGTGGAGGTATCTCCCTCCCTCGCCCGGCTAGAGGCCGGGCTCCAGATGGTGCCCCGCGGCTCCGGGCTGACGGCCCAGGGTCGGCTCCGTCCGGCCGCCGACCTCGGTTCCTGGGCGCTCTCGCGCGGCTACCGGCGCGTGAGCCCCGAGCTCGGCGACGCGCTCGCCGAAGGCCCCGCCCCGGACGCCACCACCCGCGACTGGACCCGCTGCTACGAGAAGGGCAACGGCGCCGCCGTGATCTGCCCCGACGGCTACGTCGAGGTCAACTAGGCTCCCCAACCCGGGGCGGTCTGAACGGGTCGAGAAGTCATCCCGCCCCCGACGCACAGACGGGGCGCGGACCTGTAAGATGCGGGGCGGATGTCTGGGTACGTAGTGGGATAGGGGTGAGGAATCGTGACGGAGCTCGCCGGAGAGGCGTGCGTCCCCTGCCGGGGTGGCGAACCGACGCTGGGCGAAGCCGAAATAGACGCGCTTCTGCCCCAGGTGCCTGGTTGGCGCGTGGCGGAGCGGGATGGGGTAAAGCGGCTGGAGAGGGAGTTCCGGTTCGCGGACTTCGCCTCGGCGCTGGACTTCACGAACAGGGTCGGCGGGAGGGCCGAGGAGGCCGGCCACCACCCGGCGCTCCTGACGGAGTGGGGGAGGGTGACGGTAGGCTGGTGGACGCACGCCATCGGCGGCCTGCACCGCAACGACTTCGTGATGGCGGCCCGGACGGATGGGACTTACGCGACTCTTTTGGAGGATGATGGCCCGGGTTCTTGACGGCAAGGCGACCGCGGCGAAGATAAAGGACGAGGTCACGGCGGGTGTGGAGGAGTTGAGGGCCGGGGGCCGGACGGTGGGGCTCGACGTGATCCTGGCTGGCGAAGACCCCGCGTCCGTCACATACGTACGCCACAAGGAGACCGACGCCGAGGAGGTGGGCATCACCTCCAGGGTCCACAGGTTCCCCGCGGACGTCTCCCAGGAGGAGCTGACCGCCCTCGTGGACCGGCTCAACGACGACCCCGAGGTCTCCGGCTTTATCGTGCAGCTGCCGCTGCCCGATGGCCTGGACCCGCAGCCGCTCATCTCCCGGATAAGACCGGGCAAGGACGTGGACGGCCTGAACCCCGAGAGCGCGGGCAGGCTCTCGATGGGCCTGCCGTCCCTGCTGCCATGCACGCCCCACGGGGTCATCCAGCTCCTGCGCCGGTACGACGTTCCGCTCGAGGGCCGGGAGGCCGTGGTGCTCGGCCGCTCCAACCTCGTCGGCAAGCCGATGGCCGGGCTCCTCCTGCGCGAGAACGCCACCGTCACCGTCTGCCACTCGCGCACGAGGGACCTCGCGGCCGTCGCCTCCCGGGCCGACGTGCTCGTCGTCGCGCTGGGGAGGCGGGAGATGGTCGGGGCGGAGCACGTCAAGGAGGGGGCCGTCGTGGTGGACGTCGGGATCCACCGCAGGGAGGAGGGCGGCCTGGTGGGGGACGTCCGCTTCGACGAGGTGGAGCCAAAGGCCTCCGCCATAACCCCGGTGCCGGGCGGCGTCGGGCCGATGACGCGGGCGATGCTGCTCCACAACGCCCTCCAGGCCGCCCGCGCGACGCCCGCGTAGACCACCAAAGCCGTGACCCCCGAGGCCAAAGCCGCCCTGCGCCGGGTGGTCCTCCGCCGCCGCGATGCGCTAACCGAGGGAGAACGCGCGCACAGGAGCGCGCGCATCGTCGCGACCATCCTGGATCTCCCAGCCTACAGGGATGCGGGCGTCGTCCTGGCCTACGCCTCCTTCGGCACCGAGCTGCGGACCGACGAGCTTCTGCGGCGCGTCTTCGCCGACGGTAAGACCCTCCTGCTCCCGCGGGTCGGGCGCGACGGCCTGGGGCTCTACGAGGTTCGGGACCTGACGGGTGACCTGGAGCCGGGGACGTGGGGCATACGCGAGCCGGTTCCGGACCATTGTCCGTTAGCGGACCCGCGCGGCGTGGACTTCGCGTTGATCCCGGGCGTCGCCTTCGACAGGAGGAGGAGGCGTCTGGGGTACGGCGGCGGTTTCTACGACCGCCTGCTGGCGGGCGGCCTTCGTGAAGGTACCCTTCGTGTCTCTGGGGCGTTCGGGGTTCAGATCGTGGACGAGGTCCCCATGGACCCGCACGACGAGCCCGTGGACCTCGTGGTGACAGAGTACAGGGCCTACGGAAAGGGTCGGGTATGACCCCCTACCCGGCCGGGATCGCGTAACCTCTGAGGCGCCTGTAGAGCGGCAGGCTCTCCTCAAGGAGCGGCCCGAGCCTCTCCGGAAAGTCGCCGGTCCTGGACCTGTAGGGGGAGAATCCGGTCGAGGCGTGGACGTTTGCGTACCAGTGCTCCGCCCAGACGCCGTCCTCGGGCTTGGGGCCGGTGGGCCAGCGGAGCATGGCCTCGTCGAACGGGATGCCGAGCCGGTCGCACGCGCTTTGCAGCACGCCCGGGGGGTCGAGGAGGAGTTGCTTCGCGTCGAGAACCAGGGGATCCAGGCCCCGGCCCAGGACGTGGTCCAGGATCTCCGTCTGGTAGAGCAGCCCGGTGTCGCGAAGGGTGGGGTTGGGTAGCTGCCGCGCCAGGGAGGGCAGCATCTCGGCCGGGTCGCGGGTGAGCAGGACGTTCGTGAGCTTGCCCAGAAACCCCCGGTCGAGCCCCTCGAGGTGGTGGGCCATGTTCTTGAAGAAGTGGACGGGCCTCTCGCAAGGACCGAGCAGCACCTCCCGGACTACCCTGTCCCCATCCGTGTCCATGGCCGCGAGCACCTCGTCGTCGCCGGGGTGCGGGGCCTGCGTGACCTTCAGGTAGTGGCCGTAGAGCGGCTCGTCCACGACCAGGGTATCCGGCCGCTGCCGGAACGCGTACATCAGGGCCGTCGAGACGTTGCGGGGCCCCGACCACACGCTCAACCGGAGGCAGTCCGCCACGGTCTAGCCCCCCGAGACCGAGCGCGAGACGGCCTCTGCATACAGGCCGTTCAGGCGGCGGGTCGTGGGGCCCATGCCCCCGGCGCCTATGGTTCTCCCGTCCACCGCGATGACGGGGGTCAGGCCACCGAAGGTGCCGGTGACGAACGCCTCGTCGGCGTCGTAGACGTCGGTGAGGGAGAAGGGCCGCTCGGAGACGGGGATCCCGTCTGCCTTGCAGAGCTCTATCACCATCCGGCGTGTGATGCCGTTGAGGTTGTAGTGGCCGGTCGAGGTCCAGACCTCCCCGCGCCTGATAATAAAGAAGTTGGTGGCGTTGCAGGTGGCGACGGCGCCAGTGGGGTCGAGCATGAGGGCCTCGTCCGCGCCGGCCTCCAGCGCCTGCAGGAGTGCGACGACCTCGTGCAGCTTGCTGTGGCTGTTGAGCCTCTGGTCCAGGGTGTCCGGCGGCGGGCGCCTCACCGTCGAGGTGAAGAGGCGGACGCCCCGCTCCTTGACCTCCGGGTCGGCCCTCTTGTGCTCCGCGATGATGACGACGTTCGGGCCGCCGACGACGAGGCGCGGGTCCTGGGAGGGCGTCTTCTTGTCGCCGCGGGTGACCATGAGCCGGACGTGGACGTCGTCCGTCATGCCGTTGCGCCGCACCGTCTCGTGGAGGGCGGCCGTGACCTGCTGGCGCGTCATCCCGATCTTTAGGCCTATGGCCTTGGCCCCCCCGAAGAGCCGGTCGAGGTGCTCGTCGAGAAAGGCGAAGTCGCCGTCGTGCAGCCGCAGGCCCTCCCAGACGCCGTCCCCGACCAGAAAGCCCGAGTCGAAGACGGAGATCTTCGCCTCCTCCCGCCGGAAGTACCCGCCGTTTATGTACACGAGCACGTCCTCGTTGCGCCTGTCCGGCACCGCCTCGTGCGTGCCCCTCTGCTGCATGGGATCTCCTCTCGCCGGTTGGGGCGTCTCCGCGCGCAGTAAAGCACGAAGAACGCCTCTCGGGTCGCGGTTTTAAACCCCGAGACGCCGAAGATGGCCCTCCTCTCTGGGGTTAGCGGAAACCCGGTAGACGATGGCGCGTATGATGTTCTCGTGGAACTTTCGGGAGAACAGGATGCCGCCCCGGTTGGGAACGGGCGGGCGGCGCTTATAGTCAACACGCGCTCGCGCAGCGGGGAGCGGGTCTTCTTCCGGGCGCTGGACCTGTTGCAGGAGATGAAGGTCCCGCTCGGGGCTACGTACGCCATCAGGGACCCGGCGAGGTTGCCGGAGACCGTTCGGGAGGTCATGGGCGACGGTTCGGGGTACGAGACCCTGATCCTGGGCGGCGGCGACGGCTCGGTCAGCTCCGTCGTGGACTTTCTGGCCCACAGGCACGCCACTTTAGGCCTCCTGCCGCTCGGCACCGCCAACGACTTCGCCCGCACGCTCGGCATCCCCTCCGAGGTGGAGGCCGCCTGCGACACGATAGCGAACGGCAAGGTCGTGGACGTGGACCTCGGCCTCGCCGGGGACAACTTTTTCGTGAACGTCGCCTCCGTGGGCCTCGGCGTCGGCGCCACCCAGGCCCTGACGCCGTGGGCCAAGAAGAACATCGGGGCCCTGGCCTACCCGGTGGCGGCTGTGAGGGCCTTTTTGCGCCACGAGCCCTTCACCGCCAGGCTCCATTTCCCCGACGGGGACCACGAGCCCGTCGAGCACGAGAGGCTCCTGCAGGTGGCGGTCGGGAACGGGAGGTTCTACGGCGGGGGGATGGTGGTGGCCCCCGGCTCCGGCATAGACGACAGGAGCCTCGACGTCTACGCCATAACGCTCGGGCGGCACCGCGACCTCTTCGGGGTGGCCCGCTACCTCAAGAGCGGTGACTTTATCCGCAACGAGAGCGTCAGCCAGTACCGCACCACCCGCGTGCGCCTGGAGACCGACCCCCCGCTGGCCGTGAACATAGACGGCGAGCTCGTCGCCAGGACCCCCCAGGACTTCTCCGTGGCCGATAACGCCCTGAGGGTCATCGTCCCGCAGGCCTCGAACGCGGCCCACCGCCACCTGTAGCCTTTCGGCTTGCGTGGGTGGGGTCCGTTGCTACACTGCTTCCGTGGGTGGGGACCTCTAGGAGAGGAGCGGCGCGTGCGGGCTGAGGAGATCGAAGGCCTGACCGTTGGGAGCCTGCTCGACCTGGTGAGGGAGCGGCGCCCGGACGACGACGCGCTCGTCTATCCCGACCGGGGGTTGCGCCAGACCTACGAACAGTTCGGGGAGGCCGTCGAGCGGTGCGCGGGGGCGTTGATGGGGCTCGGGATCCGCAAGGGCGACCACGTAGCCGTGTGGGGCCAGAACGTCCCCGAGTGGGTGACGCTGCAGTTCGCGACGGGCAAGATCGGGGCCGTCCTCGTCACGGTCAACCCGGCCTACCGCTCCAGGGAGCTCGGGTACATCCTCGAGCAGTCGGACGCCGCGGCCCTGTTCCTGACGCGCGGCGTAAAGGACGCGGACTTTCTCGAGGTCCTGCGGAGCGCCGTGCCCGAGCTGGCAGACGCCGCGGGCGGCGAGGTCCGCTCCGAGAAGTTGCCCTTCCTCGAGCACGTGGTCCTGATGGGCGAGGCCGAAGAGGGGGAGCCCGTGATGGGCTTCGAGGAGTTTCTCGCCGGCGCCGGCGGCGTCGAGGAGGTGGGCGAGAGGCAGGCGACGCTGTCGGCGGGGGACGTCATAAACATGCAGTACACCTCGGGCACCACCGGGTTCCCAAAAGGCGTGCAGCTCACCCACGCCAACATCGTCAAGAACGCCTTCTACATCGGCGAGTGCATGAACCTGGGGCCCGAGGACCGGGTCTGCATCCCGGTGCCGTTCTTCCACTGCTTCGGCTGCGTCCTCGGCACGCTCAACACCGTCACCCACGAGGCCACGATGGTACCCGTCGAGTCCTTCGACCCCGAGCAGGTCCTCCGGGCCGTCCACGAAGAGCGGTGCACCGCGCTGCTCGGGGTGCCGACGATGTTCATAGCGGAGCTGGATCACCCGGACTTCGACCGGTACGACACCTCCTCGCTCAGGACCGGCATCATGGCAGGCTCCCCGTGCCCGATGGAGGTCATGCAGAAGGTCGTTGACGTGATGGGGGCGGAGGAGATCACCATAGCCTACGGCCAGACAGAGTCGAGCCCCGTCATCACCCAGACCCGCACCGAGGACCCGCTCGAGATCCGGGTCTCCACCGTGGGCCGGGCCCTCCCCGAGGTCGAGGTCAGGATCGTCGGCCTATCTGGGGAGGACTGCGAACCGGGCGAGCAGGGCGAGCTATGGACGCGCGGTTACCACGTCATGAAGGGCTACTACAAGATGGACGAGAGGACCGAGGAGGTTTTGGACGCGGACGGCTGGCTTAGGACGGGGGACCTCGCGGTCATGGACGAGGACGGGTACGTCAGGATCACGGGCCGGGCGAAGGACATGATCATCCGCGGCGGCGAGAACGTCTACCCGCGCGAGGTCGAGGAGTTCCTCTACACCCACCCCGACGTTACCGACGTCCAAGTCTACGGCGTCCCTGACGAGAGGTACGGCGAAGGTGTGGCGGCCGCGGTGAGGAGGCGCCAGGGCTCCGAGCTCTCCGCGGAGGACCTGCGGGAGTACTGCCGGGGCGAGATCGCGCACTACAAGATCCCGGCCTACATCGACTTCGTCGAGGACTACCCGATGACCGCGAGCGGCAAGATCCAGAAATACAAGCTCCGCGAGGCCGCCGTCGAACGACACGGGCTGGAGAAGGTCACGGGGGCTTGAGGTGCCGGGTTTTGGCTTCTAGATACTAGGCTTTAGGAGCAACCCCGCGCGTCGGAATCGCCGGGGGATGCCGCTTTCGGTCTCCGGATCTCATGGCACGAAAAAAGCCGGGACCTCTCGGCCCCGGCCCCGAGTTCGGTACCGCGTTACCTCCTGGCGGTGCTGCGTCCTCCCACTATCGCGCGGTAGATCGCGAGCAGGACGATTGCGCCTATGGTGGCGACTATTATGGTCCAGATAAACCCACCGCTACCTACACCGATGAGGCTCGTCAGGAAGCCGCCGACGAATGCCCCCGCGATACCGATCAGGATCGTGACGATGATGCCGCCCGGGTCGTCGCCCGGCATAATCAGCTTCGCTAGCGCACCAGCGATGCCGCCGATGATGATCCAGGCAATAATACCCACGCCACACTCCTTCTGTAGATTTTTGCTCCAGACGCTATCTACCCTTTAGTACGTTCCATGTAACCTGGAGTTGCGTGGATGGGTCATGGGCGCTGCTATTATTCGGCGCATTCCAGGTAAGAGGAGAAGCGTATGAACTTCGACCCCACCGAGGGCCAACTCCGCTGGCGCAACCTCGCCAGGGACTTTGCGCGGGCGGAGATAGAGCCCCGAGCGGCGGCGTTGGATCGCGAGCAGAGGTTCCCCTACGACATAATCGCCCGGATGGCCCGGATCGGGCTGATGGGCCTGACGCTGCCGGAGGAGTACGGCGGGTCTGGCGGAGACTTTGTCGGGTACAACCTGGCGCTGGAGGAGATCTCGCGCGCCGACACCTCCGTCGGGATCACGATGGAGGCCCACATCTCCCTAGGCTGCGCCCCGCTCGCCGCCTACGGCACGCCCGCCCAGAAGGACGCGTACCTCTCGAAGTGCGCCACGGGCGAGCACCTGTGGGCGTTCGGGCTGACGGAGGAGAACGCCGGCACCGACGCCGGCGGCACCGAGACCACGGCCGAACTCGCCGACGGGCAGTGGGTGATAAACGGGTCGAAGAAGTGGATCACCAACGGCGGCACGGACATAACCGCCGGCGTCACGGCCATCGCAAAGACGGGCACGCGTGAGAACGGCAAGCCCGAGCTCACCGCCATCATCGTCCCCCAGGAGACAGTTGGCTTTACCCGCGGGCCAGGCTACGAGAAGCTGGGCTGGCGCGCGAGCGACCAGCGCCAGCTCTACTTCGACGACTGCCGCGTCCCCGAGGAGAACACCTTGGGCGAGCGCGGGCGCGGCTTCGCCCAGTTCCTCCAGACGCTCGACGCCGGGAGGG
>JAUJMB010000267.1 GCA_030447045.1 Rubrobacteraceae bacterium
CCTTGAGGGACGCGATCAACGTCGGCGTCACCGCCTTCGAGGAGCTCGGCGGCGACGATGGCGCGGAGGAGAGGTCCCAGGGCTACGAGGCGCAGGAGTCCTCCCGGCAGCAGGCCTCCGGTAACGGGCGGCAGGCGGCGGCCGTCGAGGAGAACAGGGGCGGACTGCCGGCCACCAGGAAGCAGCTCAACTACCTCGAGGCGCTCGTCTCCGACGTGGTAGAGGACGGCATCACGAGGTTCGAGGAGATGGTCGGCAAGCCCATCGGCGAGCTGACGCGCGAGGAGGCGAGCGAGTGGATCGGGCGTCTCTCCGGGAGGGCCGCTTAGTGCCCGGTCCCACCTGGATCGCGGCTCTGGGCGAGGAGGTCGTCTACGAGGCCGACCTCCCCGCCTGCTGCGCCCGCACCGCGCGGGCCGTCGATGGCTCGTTCGAGTGCCCGGACTGCGGGGCGATGTGGCGCGAGCCGCTGCCCGTGGAGCCCGAGCACGACGCCTTCACGCGCGGGCGTGACGAGCACAGAGGCGCGGCGTAGGACGACCATGACGATGGGGATTGGGAGGTCCGACGTTGCACGGTATGGGGGACGAGCGGCGGCTGTGGAAGCAGCACCGCGAAGAGGTGGCCTCGGAGATCCGGGCGCGGCGCAGGCCGGTCCGGATGGGCGAGATGTGGGGCGAACCCGGGCGCCTGGCGACCTTCTGGCGCGAGCTCGGGCGCGACGCCGCGCGGCTCGTCGGGGTCTTCAGGGGCTCCCCGGCGGCTCGCAAGCGGAAGGGAGTGACGTGAGGAAGAAGGGTGCCCTCAGGCCGGACACCACGCTCGCCCCGGCGGGCGAGGTGGAGGGGGAGATCTACGTCCAGGCGTTGCCGGCGTGCTGCCTGCGCTCCTTCAAGGAGGCGGCGCTGGCGGAGCCCGGCGAGCGGCGGCGCCTCGGGTTCGGGTGCGCGTGCGGGCGGCGCTGGCGGATCACGTCGAGCCTCGACGACCGCGTCCTTGACCGCTTCGTGACGCACGCAGGGCCGCGGGCCGGCGGCTCCTACCCGGCGGCGTAGAGAGAGACGAGAGGGGAAGAGGGATGAATGGGATGGCGCAGGACGTTCTCACGCAGTACCTCGGCAGGATCCGGGCCGGCAAGCTACTGGACGCTCAAGAAGAGAAGGAGCTCAGCCGTCGGGCGCGCGAGGGCGACATGGCGGCGCGACGCCAGCTTATCGAGTGCAACCTCAGGCTCGTCATCTCCATCGCCAAGAAATACAGGGGTCGCGGCGTGCTCTTCGAGGACCTCATCCAGGAGGGGAACGCCGGCCTGATCCGGGCCGTCGAGAAGTTCGACCCCGAGATGGGCAACCGCTTCTCGACGTACGCGACGTGGTGGATCCGCCAGGCCGTCACCCGCGCCGTCGCCGACAGCGCCCGCACCGTCCGCCTCCCCGCCCACGTCGTCGACGCGCTCTACCGCCTGCGCCGCGCGGAGAACTCTTTGAGCCTGGAGCTCGGCCGCGACGCCACCGAGGAGGAGCTCGCCGACAGGCTCGACGTCAAGCCCCAGGAGGCCCGCCGCCTGCGCGAGGTCGGCCAGCCGATCTCCTCCATCCACGCGAAGATGGGCTCGGAGGACGGCTCCGAGATGGGCGAGCTGCTCCCGGACGAGAGGAGCGGCGAGGACTACGCCCGCGTCGAGGTCGGCCAGTGGGAGATGGCGCTCGTCGAGGCGGTCAGGTCCCTGCCCGAGCGCGAGGCGAAGGTCATCCAGATGCGCCACGGGCTCGACGGCAGCCAGACCCGCACCCTGCGCGAGGTCTCCGAGGCCCTCGGCATAAGCCAGGAGCGGGCCCGCCAGGTCGAGATGAAGGCCCTGCGCACCATCCGCACCGGCCGCTACGCCGGAACCCTGCGCCGCGCCCTCTCCGAGGCCGTCTGATCGAGGCTCGCGTAACGGACCCGGCCGGGGGTCGGCCTCCCCTGGCGTCCGTGGATCGGCGCCGGGCACCGGCCGGCGCGTGCCGTTTGCGCGGCGCGCACCCAGCCGGGTCCGGCCCGCTCCGTTCTCCGTAGACCACCCAGGCATCCAATCCCGGATCCCGAACAGAGCGCCCCCGGCCCGAACTCTTCCACGACCCTGGGGCGACCCGTGCGCACGCCTTCCTCGCAGAGGCGGGTCCCATCCAAAAGGTTCCCGCGCTCGCCGCTGGGAGGTCTTCTACCACGGCGACCTCGTGCGCCTGCTAGAGCAGGCGTGACGCCGCGTGCGGCCCTGCGGACCCGGCCGCGTTGGTGAGCAGGACCCTCATGGCCCCGAGACGGCTTCGGGGGCGCGCGTCCCCCTCGCGAACCAGTCGAGGGTCGCCTTCAGGCCGACCCTGGCGGGTACTCGAGGCTCCCAGCCGAGGACCTCGCGGGCCCGGGTTATGTCCGGGCAGCGTTGTCTGGGATCGTCCTCGGGCAGCGGTTCGAAGGCGAGCCCGCCGGGGCTTCCGGAGAGCTCGAGGATCAGCTCCGCCACCTCGCGCACGGTCATCTCGACGGGGTTGCCGATGTTGACCGGCCGGGTCTCCCCCGAGCGCATCAGGCGCAGGACGCCCTCGACAAGGTCGTCCACGTACTGCACGCTCCTGGTCTGGCTCCCGTCGCCGTAGATCGTCAGGGGCCCACCCGAGAGCGCCTGGGAGACGAAGTTCGGGACCATCCGGCCGTCGTCCCGGCGCAACCTGGGCCCGAAGGTGTTGAAGATCCTCGCTATGCGCGTGTCCAAGCCGTGGTGGCGGTGGTAGGCCATCGTCAGCGCCTCGGCGTAGCGCTTGGCCTCGTCGTAGACGGCCCTGAAGCCGACGGGGTTCACGTTCCCGTGGTAGTCCTCGGGCTGCGGGTGGACGAGCGGGTCGCCGTAGACCTCGCTCGTCGAGGCGAGCAGGAAG
>JAUJMB010000268.1 GCA_030447045.1 Rubrobacteraceae bacterium
GGTGCAACACGGTAGGTTTTGGGTGTTGTTCGGATCGGGGGTGCGGGAGTGGCGAGGTTGGGTCGTCCGGGAGGGTTGTCCGAGGCACGCAGGAAGGAGCTGTGGGAGCGGTGGAAGGCCGGGGAGTCCATCAGCGACATCTCCAGGGCACTGAAGAAGCCCCCCGGCTCCATCCACGGGATACTCAAGGCCCAAGGCGGGATCGCTCCGCCCCCAAGGCGCAGATCGAGGCTGGCGCTCATCCCGGCCGAGCGGGAGGAGATCTCCCGCGGGCTCGCTGCTGGAGAATCCCTGCGCGCCATCGCTGCTCGCTTGAGCCGCCCCCCATCGACCGTGAGCCGGGAGGTGGGCCGCAACGGCGGGCGCCAAGGATACCGGGCCACGGTAGCTGAGGAACGCGCCCGGCGGAGGGCCCGCCGTCCCAAGAGGTGCCTGCTGTCCACGAACGGTCCCTTGCGAGATGTGGTAGCAAGAAAGCTCGGGGAGGACTGGTCGCCCGAGCAGATCTCCGGGTGGCTCAAAAGACGGTATCCCGACGACGAGGCGATGCGCGTGTCGCACGAGACGATCTAGCGCACCCTGTTCGTACAGGCCAGGGGCGTACTGAAGAAGGAGCTTCTCGCCCATCTAAGAAGCGGTCGGATGATGCGCAAGGGGCGCCACGCCTCCACCGCCGGCCAGAGACGCGGGCAGATCAAGGACGCCGTCTCCATCCGCGAGCGCCCGCCCGAGGCCGAGGATCGGGCGGTGCCGGGACACTGGGAAGGCGACCTCATCGCCGGATCGCGCAACACCCACGTGGCGACCCTCGTCGAGCGCAGCTCGCGCTTCGTGATGCTGGTTAGGGTCAGAGGCAAGGACACCGAGAGCGTCGTCGCGGCCCTGAGCGAGCAGATAAGGCGCCTGCCCAGGACCATGATCGACACCCTGACCTGGGATAGAGGAACGGAGATGGCCGCCCACAGGAGGTTCACGGTCGCCACCGACGTCAAGGTCTACTTCTGCGACCCGAAGAGCCCCTGGCGACGCGCCACCTCCGAGAACACGAACAGGTTGCTCAGGCAGTACCTACCCAGGAAGACCGACCTCTCTGTGTACGGCCAGCACGACCTCGACCTGATCGCGCTCAAGCTCAACACGAGGCCCCGCAAGTCTTTAGGCTACGATACCCCGGCTGCTACACTGGCCAAGACCGTTGCGCTCACCGGTTGAACCCACCAAGTCCTTCGTCAACGGGCTGGGCAGGGAGGCGGAAGACAGGGAGATCTTGCGAGCGGTGACCATGTTGGCCAAGGCCCTCGGCCTTACGGTGGTTGCCGAAGGCGTGGAAGGCGCAGAGCAGCTGGCGTGCCTGCGAGAGCTGGAGTGCGATCTGGCCCTGGGTTACTACTTCGCGAAACCGTTGGCGGCGGATGCCGCCTCGGCGCTCCTCGCGAGCGGCTCCCCGTTCGACCACTGATCACTCGGCGCCGATCGGGAGCAATCCGCGCAGAGGTAGTCCCAAAACCCGGTACCCTTCGCCCCTCGACGGCGAGGATGGCCCTCCCGAGGGCGCCCGGGAGGCGGCCGGCCGACCGCGGGCCGCTCGAGGAATCCTCGTGGAGCGCTTCGGCCCGCGCGGAGGGCTTGGGGCTTCCGATCCTTTCGGGGTCCGAGTATTACCGGAACGGTTTCACCCGCTAAGGTGAACAAGCGGTATCAAGGGGCGCTTTTGCCCGTTATCGGAAGCCTTTAAAAGCTGTTTCGGCCCTCGGCAGGGCGCGTTGTCGGAAGCCCTGGCCGAGATTGCTGCCGATAATCCGACGTTATCGGCACTTCTTGGGGGCGAAACGGGCCGAAACCCCTTAACGGGTTTTTTCGTTCCTACAGTACTCGGAGGCCCTACCGTGCGATGTTGCGTGAATATCTGCTAATGCTGTTTAGCAGATATTTGTAGGACGCCGCCCGACGGCGGTCGTTCTAGGACGCATCCCGGTGCGTTGGTCAAGCCTTGACCATGTTCTCTGTGAAGTGTAGCGTCGAACCAAGCACTATGAGACCGGGGGAGTTGAGAGATCAGTTCGCCGAGAGGGCCGGGTGGTTCGACCGCCACTACGACGACAGCGTGCGCGGGCGGGTGCGCCTGCGGGTCTTGCGTGAGCAGCTGAGGAGGGGGCTTCCGGCGCCCCCGGCGAAGGTCCTGGACGCGGGATGCGGGCCGGGGCGCATGGCAACGGCCCTGGCCGCCGAGGGCCACCGCCTGACCCTGCTCGATCCGAGCGAGGCCATGCTGGAGCGTGCGAGGGTGGCTATGGGCCCTCACGCAGGCGGCTCGCGCGTGCTGCGCGGTACGGTCGAAAAAGGACCCGCGGTCTTCGGCCGGGAGGCGTTCGACGCGGTGCTGCTGCACGCGGTGGTCTGCTACGTCGAGGACCTGGACGCGGCGCTCGGAGCAGCCGCCGCGGTGCGCAAACCGCTGGTGGACCTCGGGGCGGTCGAGAGGTTGGGGTGGGGCGTGGCGCTGTGGTTGGGGTGCGACGACGCCCAGGCGCTGCACGACTCGCTCGTCGAGGCGGGCGTGCCGGTCGCCCAGGAGCCGTTCGACGGCCCGTTCGGCAGGACCTTCGCCTTCGTGGACCCCGACGGCTACCGGGTGACGGTGCACGATGGTTGAGGCGGCGGAGCGCACCGGCCTCTTCCAGCTAGAGCCAGCCGGTCCCTACTCGCTCGCGGCGAGCGTCCGGTTCCTGGAGGGGTTCGCCCCGGCGCGCTACGAGGGGGACGGGACGGACGGCCTGCGCTTGGCCTTCTTGTGGTTTTTCCGGCCGCACGACCAGGCCGAGAAGCACGCCCTCTACGGCGAGCAGTACGCCCTAGCGCTCGCCGAGAAGGCGTCCCGGAGCGCCCTCACCGGGGCCCGGCCCGAGGACGTGGGCC
>JAUJMB010000269.1 GCA_030447045.1 Rubrobacteraceae bacterium
CCGATGGCCAGGGCCGGGAACGCCGCGACCGACAACATCAGCGCCGAGACCACACCTCCGGCAACCACTCGCCTTACTCTACTCAACTCTTCCTCCCTCTCTCGGAGACGACAGCAGGGACTCGAACGTCCCCACCCTGTATACGGTATGTACGCAGCATCGGTCTGATCGGTTCACCTTCCATCGAAAGGGCCGGGGCTCCCCGCAACATAGAGGTCCGGAGCCCGAGCACCTTGCAGGTATCGGATAAACCGTATAGAGTAGAGTATTCGATAAACCGTATAAGCTGGCCCCGCCGCGACGGAGGCCAGGCGGGAGGAGCTCGACTCGATGGGCATGATGGAGCGGTGTATGGAGGCGATGGGCGGCATGATGGGCGGTGGTGGTGCTATGTTGCTGGTCGCGGCCTTCTTGTTGTTCGTCTGGATCCTGGGCCTGGCCGCGGTCGGTGCCGTGGGCGTCTGGGGCTTCAAGAGGCTCTCCGGTAGGCCGGGCGGCCGGTGAAGGGGATCGAAGTAAGAGCAAGGTCGGTCGAAGCGCCGCTCGCCGACATCCCCGTGGGGCGCGAGGTCAGGGAGGTAAGGCTCCTGGCCAAGCTCCTCGATGGCTTCGCCAACCCGGTGAGGCTCTCCGTGCTTCTGCTGCTCGCCCGCGTGGGCGAGGCCAGCGTGGGGGAGCTGGTGGGGGCGATAGGAGCCCCGCAGCCCCGCGTCTCGGACCACCTGCGCTGCCTGGCGTGGTGCGGCTACGTCGGGGCCCGGCGCGAAGGCAGCAACGTCTTCTACTCCATAGCGGACGAGCGGGTGCTCGGGGTCCTGAAGCTCGGCGAGGGGATTCTGGCGGACAACCTGGAGCGCGTCGAGGCCTGCGACGTGACGAGGGATTGCTGAGGTGAAGTCATCTGTTTTCGGCTCCCTGGGCGCCACGGTCGCCGCCCTGTGCTGCGCGGGGGTGCCGGCTGTATTGGGGGCGCTGTCGGCGGTGGGGCTAGGGTTCCTGGTGAACGACGCGATACTGCTGCCCCTGGTCGTCCTGGCGCTCGGGGTGGCGCTGTGGGGACTATGGCGGGGCACGGCACGCCACGGGTCGCGGGGGGTCCTGGGGCTGGGAGGGGTCGGCGCGGTGCTCCTGGTGGTAGGCATCTCCCTCTACCCGCTGGTCTACGCGGGGATGGCGGCGATGTTGGGCGCGGCGGTCTGGAACACGGCGGCGCTCAGACGGGCGCACGGTTAGGCATGGAGGTGCCGATATGAAGATCGAGATCCTGTACTTCGATGGGTGCCCGACCTACCTGGAGGCGGAGAAGGCTTTACGAAAGGTTCTGGCCCGAGAGGATGCCGAGGTCGAGCTTGTGGCGGTCGACACCGATGAGGAGGCCCAGGAGCTCCGGTTCCCCGGCAGCCCGACGATCAGGGCGGACGGCGCTGACCTTTTCCCGGTGCCGGAGCGGGCGGAGTACGCGCTCGGCTGCAGGATGTACGCGACGCCCGAGGGCCTCAAGGGTTCGCCGACGGCCGGGATGCTGAAGGAAGCGCTGATGACGAGAGGGGCGGCCCATGCCGGAAACGATCTTTAGGGACGGCGTACGCGAGCTGCTGGAAGAAGGGGCGCAACTGGTGGACGTGCTGCCGCGCGAGGAGTACGAGGAGGCGCACCTGCCGGGGGCGATCAGCATCCCCCTCAAGGAGCTGGACCGGGAGACGACCTCGGGGCTCAGACGCGATGCGCCGGTGATCGTCTACTGCCACGACTACCTCTGAGATATGAGCCCGCGGGCCGCGTGGCGGCTCGAAGGACTCGGCTTCTCGGAGGTCTACGACTACGCACCGAGCAAGGTGGACTGGTCCGCGGCCGGGCTCCCGATGGAGGGGGAGCTGGCGAGCGTCCCCACCGTCGGCGAGATGGCGCGCAGGGACGTGCCGACCTGCGCTCCGGCGGAGAAGGTCGGCGCGGTGCGAGAGCGTCTGGGAGGGTCGAGCTTCGACAGGTGTGTGGTCGTGAGCAAGGGGAGGATAGTGCTCGGGCTGCTGAGGGAGAAGGAGCTGACGATGGACCCCGAGGCGGCCGCCGAGGAGGCTATGAGGAACGGCCCCGCCACGTTTCGGCCCGACGAGCCGGTCGAGAAGATGGCGAAGCGGATGCGGGATCGCGGGGCGTCCGCCGTCCTGGTGACGACCCCGGACGGCAGGCTGGTGGGTCTGTTGTACCGGGACGACGCCGAGCATGCGGTTGGTCTCGCGGCGTCGGAGCGTGCCTGACTCTCCGAGCATGCCCCTTCCGGGACCGTCCAATAAATCCTAAGCCCGCGGCAACCGCCTCGACATCGGCCGGCTCATCGCGGCGTATACGGACGCCTCACCGGTGGCGCACACCCCCTCTTGGAGCCTGTTTTGTGGGGTCGAGGGTCGGGACGATCACGTACGCCCTCGTGTATGAAAAAGACCCATCCCGACGACCGCTCCAACGAGGGATGGGCCTGCCTGAAAACCCATCTTCCGGTCCCGAGCCTACCGGGCAGGCTGCGCGCCAACCCTTTGCGTGACATCTTCGACGCGATCTTCTGCGCCTTGGGGAGCGGGTGCCCCTGGCGGACGTTGCCCGTTGCGAGACACGCGCTTACAAAACACGCCCCTAGAAGCCGAAGTCAAGGTATTCGCGGATCGAGGTGATGGCGACGGAGCCCTCGCCGACGGCGGGCGCCACCCGTTTTATCGACCCGTGCCTCGCGTCGCCGGCCGCGAAGACCCCGGGCAGGCTCGTCTCCAGCGGCAGGGTGGGGCGTTCGAGGGGCCACGGCGGTCCGGGCGATCGCCCGTCGACGTGCGGGAGGAGGTCCCGGTCGGTGACGACGAAGCCCCGGTCGTCGCGTTCGATCTCCCGAGGCAACCACTCCGTGTGGGGCTTGGCGCCGAT
>JAUJMB010000270.1 GCA_030447045.1 Rubrobacteraceae bacterium
TCTGGTTCTTCGTCGGCCTCACCTCGACCTCCGGGTCCACGAGGCCCGTCGGGCGAATGATCTGCTCGACTATCTGCCCGGAGTTCTCCAGCTCGTAGGGCCCCGGCGTGGCGGAGACGAAGACCATCTGCTCGGTCTTGAGCAGGAACTCCTCGAAGGTGAGCGGCCTGTTGTCCAGCGCCGAGGGCAGCCTGAAGCCGAAGTCCACGAGCGTCGTCTTGCGGGAGCGGTCGCCCTTGTACATGCCCCGGATCTGGGGCAGCGTGATGTGCGACTCGTCCACGAAGGTGACGTAGTCGTCGGGGAAGTAGTCGAGCAGCGTGTAGGGCGTCGAGCCGGGCGGACGCCCGTCCAGATGCCTCGAGTAGTTCTCGATGCCGCTCGTGTACCCGAGCTCGCGCATCATCTCCAGGTCGTACTGGGTCCGCTGCTTGAGGCGGTACGCCTCGAGCACCTTGCCCTCGCCCTCGAGCTCGGCGACGCGCTCTTCGGCCTCGGCCTCGATGTTCCGGATGGCGGTCGCCAGGCGATCCTCGCCGGTGACGAAGTGGCTCGCCGGGTAGACCGTCATGACGTCGAGCTCGCGCAGAACCTCGCCGGTGAGGGGGTCGGCCTCGATCATGCTCTCCACCTCGTCCCCGAAAAAGGAGACCCGGTAGATGGTGTCCTGGTAGGCCGGATGCACCTCCAAAGCGTCGCCCCTGACGCGGAAGGTGCCGCGGTTTAGCTGGAAGTCGTTCCTGGTGTACTGGATCTTGACGAGGTCCCGCAGGATGTGGTCCACGTCGTAGAAGCCGCCCTTCTCCAGCAGCACCATCTTGTCGCGATACTCCTCCGGGCTCCCCAAGCCGTAGATCGCCGAGACCGATGCCACCACGATCACGTCGCGCCGGGTGAACAGGCTGCTCGTCGTCGAGTGGCGGAGCCGATCGATGTCTTCGTTGATCTGGGCGTCCTTCTCGATAAACGTGTCCGTGCGCGGGACGTACGCCTCTGGCTGGTAGTAGTCGTAGTAGGAGACGAAGTACTCGACGGCGTTGTTCGGGAAGAAATCGGCGAACTCGCTGGCGAGCTGGGCCGCGAGCGTCTTGTTGTGCGCGATCACGAGCGAGGGCCGTCCTACCTTCTCGATGACCCTGGCCATGGTGTGCGTCTTGCCCGACCCCGTGACCCCGAGCAGGGTCTGAGCCCTCAACCCGGCGTCCAGACCGGAGGAGAGCTTCTCTATGGCCTGCGGCTGGTCGCCGGTCGGCCGGTACTCGCTGTTTACCTCAAACGCTGCCCGGGTCTCGATGAGAAAGTCCTCCCTACGCGCGGCCTGACGGGCCAGAAGGGCCCCTCTACCGGCCCACGCCCACCATCAGATTATACGGCAGGGAATGCGTTTTTCTCCCCGTTTTTGGGGTCGAACCGGGCCGCTCTACTGGCCGCCTCCGGCTTCTTTCTTGGCGTTCTGCCCTACCTGCTCTGCCTGCTTCTTCGCCTTTTTGGCGCCGTCTTCGACCTTCTTCTGGACCTGACCGGCACCTTCCTGCAGCTTCTTCTTGCCCTTCTGGACCTCTTCGTTGACCCGCTGCTTGCCTTTCTCTACCTGCTTGTCTACTTCCTGCCGCGCCTTGTCCTCTATCGCCTGCCCGCACGCGACCGCGCCGGACGTCGGGACCAGGGCGACCATCAGCAGAACCGCCAGTTTCTTTCTCATGCCACTCCTCTTGTGTAGCCCGCGTGTCATGGTGAACTTACCACCGCACGCCGCGGGCGCAACGCCCGGGCGGTCTCAGCCCGCGTCCCGGCGCAGGTCTTCTCCGTAGAGATCCTCGTACTTCTGCCGGGCTTCGAGCGCGCGCTCGACGTACTCCCTCGTCTCTTTGAAAGGGATATCTTCCGCTATGTCGAAGCCCCTGTCGGAGATCCAGGCGTCCACCGTGCCCTCACCCGAGTTGTACGCCGCGAGCATCAGGCGCTCGTCGCCCCTGTACCGCTCGTCGAGGTAGCCGAGGTACCACGTTCCGAGCCTGATGTTGGTCCGTGGGTCCCTGAAGTCGCCCTCTATGCCGCTGCGCCGCTGCACGAACTCGGCCGTCGCGGGGAGCATCTGCATGAGGCCGTAGGCCTCCTGGGAGGACTCGGCATCCGGCCTGAAGCGGCTCTCGGTGTAGATCACACCCGCCACGAACGCGGGCTCGAGCCCGTTCTTCCTGCTGGCCTCGCGGATGGTCTCCTCGTAGCGCAAAGGGTAGACGGCCTCCCTGACGGCCTCCGGCGCCCCGAGCGCGAACGGCAGCGCCACGATGCCGGCGAGGATGATCAGCACCACCACCAGTCCGCGCCGTCGGCGGGACCGCGACCTGCCGTACCTACGACTCCCCTTGTCCGACACCTTCAGTGGCCCGCTCTCCCGAAATCTTCGCCCAGAACTCCCCGGCCTGCTCCCTGAGTCTATCCAGGCCCGCGTCGTTTTCTACCACGACGTCGGCGAGGCGGGCCTTCTCCTCCTGCGGCAACTGGCGCGCCTCTATGGCCCGAAGCGTCTCCCCCTCCACGCCCCGCTCCTGGGCCCAGGCCCTCTGTCGTTCCCTGGGCACGACCACGGCCACCGTGTGGTCGAAATCGTCCCCCCTGCCCGCCTCGAAGAGGAGCGGTATCTCGACCACGAACACGTCGCAGCAACAGAAGCTCATCAGCCTGTCGGTCTCGTCGTGCACCAGCGGGTGGAGGATCCCCTCGAGCTCGGTGAGCTTCTCGGGGTCGCCGAAGACGATCCGCCCTAGCGCCCTGCGGTCCACCCCCTCCTCCCCGAGCACCCCCTCGCCGAAGCGCTCGGAGATCTCCTCGATGGCGGTCTCGTTCAGGCGGAGCAGGTCGTGGACGATCTCGTCCGCCGAGGCCGTGTGGGCGCCGAGGTCG
>JAUJMB010000271.1 GCA_030447045.1 Rubrobacteraceae bacterium
GGCCCCGATCACGGGCCCGGCGGAGGCCTCGCCGAAGGCGCCGGCCTGGCTGCCCATCGAGATCACGGTAGCCCGCACCCCGGGTTCGAGCCCCTCGTTGAGCCACGTCAGGTAGAGCGGCTCCGCGAGGGTGCGGGCCAGGCTCGCGAACCAGAAGGCCGCGAGGGCGAAGGCGAAGCTTCCGGCCAGGGCGAAGGAGAGCATCCCCACGATGGTGCAGGCGTTCAGGAAGAGGAGCAGTCGGGCGGCCACGGCGGCGTCCCCGACGTTCAGCCTCCGGCGGACGACCTCGGCGGCGAGGTAGCTCAGGATCAGGGCCCCCGCGTTTATGACCCCGAACCAGACCACGGTATCCAGGGAGCCCAGGGAGGGGAGCCCGAGCCCGTCCAGGAAATGCTTCGCGTTTAGGCGGTCGAACCCCTCCTCGCTCATCCCGGTAAAGACGGCGACGGCGAGCAGGATCAGGAGCACCGGCCGCGCCCGCACGAGCCGGACCCCGCCCCGCGCCGTGGCCCGGACCTGCTGCAGGGACGTGCGCCCCTCGCGCGGGGATGGGTTGAAGTTTCGCTCGGGCATCACGAAGAAGAGCGCGACGCCGAGCCCGACGGTGAGGAAGCCGCCGAGCAGGAGCGGCAGGTTGAGGGCGTAGGTGGCGAAGGCCACGCTGAGGATCACGCCGAGGAGAGAGCCCGCGTAGTCCGCCTGCTCGCCGCGCAGGTAGACCCGGCCCAGGTTCCGCTCGGGGGCCTCGTCCGCGATCCAGGCCTCCAGGGCCCCGCTGATGAACGTGTACCCCACCCCCCACACCGCCTGCGCCACCAGGACCGCCGCAAAGGTAGGAATCGCGCCCTCGAGCGCAAAGCCGGAACCCATCAGCAGGAAGCCCGTGATGACCGAGCGCCGCCGGCCGTAGGTGTCGGCGAGCACCCCGGTCGGCACCTCGAAGACGAGGACCGCCGCCTCGAGCGCCGTGCCGAGCAGCACGAGCCGCAGCGGGTCGAGGCCCACCTCCTCGATCCGGTACACCATAGCCACGGTAGCCCACAGCATAAAGAAGAGCGCGAACGCCCCCTTGATGCCCAGGTACACCGGGTAAGGTCTCAAACTGATCATAGAGATCCCGCTTTCTCCGCACGCGCGTCGCCCCTCCGCGGACCTTCGTCTGGGAACGGGCGCAAAGTCTTACCGGCCTACAAGCGCCGCGATCCGCGAGACGGCAGGACGTTCGACCGCCGGGAAAGGACGCTGCAAGGGTACGGCGGGACGCACGGGAACCATCCGGTCACCGTATCTTCATCGCCCGCCGTCTAGAGAGGAATTAGCACGCCGACCATCGTACCCCGGACGCGGGAACGCCGTCAAGGAGACCCGCCCGGTTCTGGCGCTCCATCACCAGACGTCCAGGGAATGACCGGCCGTTGGTATACTGCCGCCGCGGCGCCCGCTCCCGGACGGCGGGGTGCGGATTGTCCTCCGGAGGAGACGGCGCGGGAGGTCGGACGAGATGCGCGAGGACCCTGGCCTGGACGTCGACGGACTCTCCGCCTCCATCGAGGAGCACTACGGCCCGCGTGTCGTCTCCGTCACGTTCCTTCCCCTCGGCTACGACCCCAACGCCGCCGTCTACGAGGTCGTCTCGCGCGACGACACCTCATACTTCCTCAAGGTCCGCTTCGGCCCCGTCCACGAGCCCGGCTTGCTGGTGCCGCGGGCGCTGATAGACCTCGGGATCGGGAACGTGCTAGCCCCCCTGCCGACGCTATCGTCTGAGCTGTGGTGCCCGCTCGGTGGCCACCCCGGCTACAGCGCCGTGCTCTACCCGCTCGTGAGGGGTGAGAGCGCCATGGTCGCCGGGCTCACCGACGACCAATGGCGGGAGTTCGGCTCCACGCTACGAGACGTGCACGCGAGCGCGCTCGGCGAGCGCCTGCGCGGTCGGCTGCCGGTCGAGACCTTCTCGCTGCCCTCGGCCGCGTTAGTCCGCCGGCTTATGGGGCTGGTGGACGAGATTAGCTTCGGGGGCGCCGCGGCGCGGTTGGCAGAGTTCTGGCGGGAGCACGCCGGGCGGATCCGTTGGATGCTCGACCGGGCGGAGGCTCTGGGAAGTTCGCTCCGAACCAGGTCGTTCGAGTATGTCCTGTGCCACGCCGACATCCACGCCGCCAACATCCTCGTCGGCGACGACGGACGGCTCCACCTCATCGACTGGGACGGCCCGCTCGTCGCCCCCAGGGAACGCGACCTGCTCTTCGTGGTCGGCTCGAGGATCGCGCGGGCGGTGGAGCCCAGGGAAGAGGAGCTTTTCTTCGAAGGGTACGGGCCGGTCGAGATCGACCCGGAGGCCCTGATCTACTACCGCTACGAGCGGATCATCGAGGACCTCGGCGAGTTCGGCAAGAGCGTGTTTCTGGACCCGAACCTCGACGAGCGGGCGCGGGAGGAGGAGGCCGAGCTGATCATGAGCTTCTTCGCGCCGGGCGGCATGATCGAGCTCGCCGAAACGGTCGCCCCGAGCAGCGCCGGCGGACGGGCCTCCTCGTAGGCCCGCCGCCCGGGCCGCCAGCAAGGCGGTTCAACCTTCACGAACGCCGTCACGGCGCCTCTCGGGTAAACGGGGTCAGACCGCATCGCCCGCAGAGTACTTCTTCGGCTCGGAAGGATGGCCTCTTGTGGTGCACAAGGTCTCCTGAGACCCGATGCCAGAAGGCTCTACCGGAACATGTCCCTCTCGGGCGGCATCAGGAGGTCCTGGCCGGTGCCGGCGTCCCGGCCGTAGGCGTAGCCGCGGACGATGGCTATGGGGACGCCGTCGGTCTTGCCCATCACGAGCTCGGCGGCGGCGGCGAGCTCGTCGGCGACCGCGAGGACGCTCGCCTCCAT
>JAUJMB010000051.1 GCA_030447045.1 Rubrobacteraceae bacterium
CGGACCGGCCTCCCACCGACGGGGCGCGGGCCTGAGAACCGCGCGTTCGGCGCCCGTGGACCGGGGCGCGCGCCTGGTGGTCGTCGGCGCCGGTTTCGCCGGCGCCTCCCTCCTGCGCCACCTCCCGCCTCCCTTGCGAACGCCGGGCGAGACCCTGCTCATAGACCGCCGCGAGGACTGGACGTTCGTCCCGCTCGCCCACGAGGTCGCGGTCGGCCGCGTCCACCCCGAGAGCGTCCGCTCCCCCATCGCCCCCCTCTGCCGGAACGCCTGCGCCTTCCTGAAGGCCGACGTTGCGGGCGTGGACCTCGAAGAGAGGGTCCTGCACACTTCGGAGGGCACCGTCGGCTACGAGTACCTCGTCCTCAACCCGGGGAGCGTCGCCTCGCGCCCGCCGGCGTCCCTGCGCGAGCACGTGCAGACGTTCTGGAGCATCGAGGAGGCGCTCGCCCTGCGCGAAGCCCTCGCCCGCGCCTGGTCCCTGGCGACGAGCCCCCGCCCGAGCCCCCCCGGCCTGCTCACCGTCGCCATCGTCGGCGGCGGCGCCACGGGGGTGGAGCTCGCCGGCGAGGTCGCCTCCCTCTTCGACTACCTCAGGAAGCGCTCGCACCGGCGCCCCGCGGAGGAGCCGCGGGTCGTCCTTTACGAGGCCGGGGACCGCCTGATGGGCTGGCTGGACCCGACCTTCGACAAGGTCGCGCGCCAGACCCTGGCCAAACTCGGCGTCGAGCTGCGCCTGAACGCGCCGGTGGAAAGCGCCGACGAGTCGGGCGTCCGCTCCGGGGAGGATTTCCTGCCCGCGGCCACGCGCGTCTGGGCCGCCGGCGTCGAGGCCTCGCCGCTGGCCCGGGGGCTTCCGGGAGAGCACGACCCTTCCGGACGGGTGGCCGTAGACGGGCACCTCACCCTGCCGGGCCACCCCGAGGTCTACGTGCTCGGGGACGCGGCCCTCTACAGCGACCCGAAGCTCGGCCCCCTGACGCCCACCGCCTCCGTCGCCGTGCAGCAGGGCCCGTGGGTAGCCCGCGACCTCAAGCGGCGGCTGCGGGGCGCCGGCAGCCGCCGGGGCCGCCCGCCGTTCCGCTTTTTCGACCGGGGCTACGTCGTGAGCCTCGGCCCCGAGAGCGCCGTCGCCGACGCCGTCGGGCTCAAGCTGCGCGGCCCCGCCGCCCAGGCCCTCTACCGTAGCGTCTTCCTCTACTACATGAAGAGCCGGCGCGACAGGCTCCTCACGGGCGCCGACTGGGCCATGGAACGCACGCTCGGGCGCCTGGGATTCGGAAGCGACCAGCGCGATCAGCGGTCGGCACCCGGCGATTAGCGGGAGGGCGAGGGCATAATCGGAGGCCTCAGGCTCGAGGTCTAAGGTTCGTCGTGGGTCAGGGGCTGAGGTTCGCGGTGGCGAGGTGCCTCTCGACTATCCCGGGGACGTCCTTGCGGGCGACGCGGGTGTACCAGACGTCGTCGGGGAAGACGAAGACCACGGGCCCCTCCTCGTGGCGGCGGGTGCAGGCGTTCCGCAGCACGACGGACGAAGATAGGCCGCGCCGCTCCACCTCGTCCCTGAAAGCCTCCAGAAGCTCACCCCCGCCCTTCGCGCCGCAGCGGCCCTCCCCCGGGGTTGCGCAGACAAAGATCTGGCGAAAAGTGCCCATAAACGGATTCTAAGCCGGCCGCGACAGAAGTCCAACACACAGGTTTCAGGCACCGGGCTTCAGGCCTCAGGGGGCCCCCAGGCCCGACGAGAGACCGTCTGATCGGTCATATCGTCGGGGCCTATGTGGGGGCCACTCTCGACCTGACGGCTGACACCTGAAGCCCGCCGCGGGCCCGCGGCTAGAACGTCGTCGCTGAGAGGCCGGTCTCGGTCCGCTCGTAGATGCGGCGGGCCATGCCGGTCTCTTTGGCCTTCTCGGAGACGGCTTCGGCGACGGCGGGGGCGACGCGTTCGTCGAAGACCGAGGGGATTATGTAGTCCTCCGAGAGGTCTTCCTCGGGGATGACGTCGGCCATGGCGTTGGCGGCGGCGAGCTTCATGCCCTCGTCTATCTCGTGGGCGCGGACGTCGAGGGCGCCGCGGAAGATGCCGGGGAAGCAGAGGACGTTGTTGATCTGGTTCGGGTAGTCGCTGCGGCCGGTGGCGATGATCCTGGCGTGCCCCATCGCGACCTCGGGGCGTATCTCGGGGTCGGGGTTGGCCATGGCGAAGACGATGGGGTCCTCGTTCATGGTCTTGAGGTCGTCGACGGTCAGCACGTCGGGTGCTGAGAGGCCCAAGAACAGGTCGGCGCCGCGGACGGCCTCGGCGAGGTCGCCGGTGCGTCCTTCCGGGTTGGTGTGCTCGGCGAACCAGCGCTTGGCGGGGTTCAGGTCCTCGCGGCCCTCGTGGACGATGCCCTTGGAGTCGCAGCCGACGACGTTGGTGGCGCCGGCGGCCATGATGATCTTGGCGCACGCCACGCCGGAGGCGCCGACACCGTTGACGACCACGCGCAGCTCCTCGAAGGTCTTGCCGACGATCTTCAGGGAGTTGATAAGCGCCGCCAGGACCACGACCGCCGTGCCGTGCTGGTCGTCGTGGAAGACCGGGATGTCCAGGTCCTTCTTCAGGCGCTCCTCGATCTCGAAGCATCTGGGGGCGGAGATGTCCTCCAGGTTGATCCCGCCGAAGCCGGGCGCCAGGTTCTTGACGGCCTGGATTATCTCCTCGGTGTCCTTGGTGTCCAGGCAGATCGGGAACGCGTCCACGTTGGCGAACTGCTTGAAGAGCGCGGCCTTGCCCTCCATGACGGGCATCGCGGCCCTGGGCCCTATGTCCCCGAGACCGAGCACCGCGGTCCCGTCCGAGACCACGGCCACGGTGTTGCGCTTGATGGTCAGGTTGAAGGCGCGTTCGGGGTCCTCGTGGATGGCGCGGCAGACGCGCGCGACCCCCGGCGTGTAGACCATCGAGAGGTCGTCGCGGGTGCGGATCTGGAGCTTCGAGCGGACCTCGATCTTGCCCCCTATGTGCATCAGGAAGGTCCTGTCGGAGACGTTGACGACCTGGACCTCTGGCAGCCCCTCGACGGCCTCCACAACCCTCTGGCCGTGCTCGGAGTCGCGGGCGTTCACGGTTATGTCGCGGACGGTCCTGTCCTGGCGCATCCTGACGATGTCCACCGCCCCGACCAGACCGTCGGCCTCCCCGATGGTCGTCAGGATCTTGCCGAGAGACCCCGCCCGGTGCGGAAACTCGACCCGCAGCGTGAAGCTGTAGCTCGCGCTGGGTATGTTTTCCATAGGATTTTCCTCCTCCTCGTGAGCCCGCCCCACGCGGCACTCCCTGCGCGAGATTGTATTGCACCATCGCCCATCCGCGCCAGAGCAGCGATCAGACACCCCAACGCGCCATCCGCGGCCCGGCACGCCCCCTCACCGGCCGGGAAACACCACCGGCCGAAGGTGCTCCGGGAGGCGCCTGTACTGCCGTTCGCGCTCCCCGGCGGCGACGGGGCGGCCCGCCGGCTCGTGCCACGGCGGGGGCCACGGCCCTGGCGGCGTGGCCGGCCCCGCGGGCGGCGGCGCGCCAGCCGGATCCGCCTCGCGGGCGGCGGCGTGGGCGGCTATCGCCGCGGCCCGCGCCTCTCCCACCCTTATCTCCCCGCGCGCCCAGGCCATCCCGCCCTCGACGGCCCCCGCTGGGGCGGTCGTCTTCCGGGCGCTCCTCCTCAAAGCACGGGAGCACACGCCCGGCGCAGTCGGCGGCCCAGAGCGCCAACGACCTGTGGTCCGGTTCGTCGAGCTTCATCTCTCCCCACCTCCCTGCCGAGATCGGGAGCCTGTCACCGAGGACCTTCGCATGCGGCCTGAAAACTTGCCCCCGGGAGAAGCGGACTAGATCGGCAGGTAGTCCGGCGAGTCGGGGAGGTCCGTGCCGGGGAGGGCGTCGTGGCGGGCCATAAACCAGCGGCCCCGCTCCGTCCGGGGGCCGGCCTCCTCCGCGGCCTGCGAGAGCCCGGCCCTGATCTCGTGCAGGAGCGGGGGACGCTCGCCGTAGGAGACCATCTCAAGCTCGGCGGCGAAGGCCGCATCCACGAAGGCGCCCCACAGGCGTGCCCTCTCCCCCTCGGCCGGCGGCGGGGCGGCATAGGCGCGCTTTATGTCTTCCGGAAGGGAGACCGGGGCGAGGGTCTCCGCCCGCTCCTCGTCGGTGGCGAGCCCAGCCTCCGCGTAACGCCTGGCCGCGAAGAGCAGCAGACGCGACGGGACCGTGCGCTTGTTCCAGGAGGCGGAGACCGCCCCCCAGTCTATAAAAGATCCCCCATAAAGCCTCTCCAGGTCCATAGAAGGCCATTGTAATGCACGCGGCCGCGGCGCCCCCGACCGACAAACCGCGGTTTGCGAGGGGTCGGCGCACCCGGCGGGAAGGCTTTTGGGCTCTGAGGCGTGAGGCATCGTGGCAGGAGAACCACACCCCACCGAGCCCCGGTGCCCCAAACCTCAAGACCTAGAGCCTACGTCGGGCTGGCCGCCTCGGTCTCCTCGCCGGGACCGTCCGCCTCGAGGGCACCGAGCGCTTCGGCGACGAGCACGGGGTCCGGCTCCTGGTCCAGGTACCCGCCCTCCGCGAGCCCGGCCGCCACCTGCTCGGCCGGCTGCTCCTTCAGGGTCGGGTCGTCGCCCAGGGCCTGCTTCAGCGCTTCGAGTACCGCGTCGGGGTCTGGGCCCTCTGGCCCTATCTGAATGTTGCCGCTCGTCATGCCTCTCCTCTCGGTTGGGTGGGGGCCGGTCAGCCGCCGTAGGAGACGGTGAGGCCGGCCGTGTCGGGCTCGGGGAACTCCAGGGGTATATCCCCCTCCGTGGCCCTGGCCATGTACGAGGACCAGATGTCCATCGGCAGCCGCTCCCCGTTCGGCTCCTCGAGGCCGTGGACGCCGACCATCGAGCGCCGCCCCTCGGGGTAGCCGACCCAGACGGAGGTGCACACGCGCGGGGTGTAGCCGACGTACCAGGCGTCCACGAAGTCGTCGGTGGTGCCGGTCTTGCCGGCGGAGGGGCGTCCGATCTCCTCGTCGAGGTCGTGGTACATGCTCGCCGTGCCGTCCTCGACCACGCCGCGCAGGACGCGCGTGGCGATGGCGGCCTGGTTGCTCGTCAGCACGCGCCGGCCGACGGCCCGATGCTCGAAGGTGGCCTCCGTCCGGCCGTAGTCCGCCCGCTCCACGCGCGCGATGGAGTAGGGCTCGCGGTGCATGCCGCCGCCGGCGAAGGTGGAGTAGGCCGAGGCCATGTCGAGCGGGCTGACGCCGACGCCGAGCCCGCCGATGGCCGTGGAGGGGTAGGCCTCGACGGGCGTGCTGATGCCGAGCTCGCGGGCCGTGCGCGCCACGTTCTCGAGGCCGACGTCGGCGGCGAGCTGGACGAAGACGGTGTTGTCCGACTCGGCCATGGCCTCGGAGATCGAGATCGGCCCCCGCTCCACCGAGTCGTAGTTCTCTATGGCGTAGTACTCGTCCTGGAAGCTGAAGTTGAGGTCCGCCGAGACGTAGGTGGTCTCGGGGGAGATGCCTTTTTTCAGGGCGGCGGCGAGCACGAAGGGCTTGAAGGAGCTGCCCGGCTGGCGGCGGGCGTGGAGGGCCAGGTTGAAGTCCCCCTCCTTGCCGGCCAGCGCCCTGAGCGCCCCGGTCTGCGGCTCCACGGTAACGACCGCGGCGGAGGGATCGTCTTCCCCGGCGAGCACCTCCGCCGACTCCTCCACGGCCGCCTTCTGCAGCCCGGGGTCGAGGGTCGTGTGGACGCGCAGGCCGCCCATGCCCACGGCCTCGGGGCCGACCTTCTCCTCCAGCTCCTGGCGAACCCTCTCCAGGAAGGGGGCGAAGTCCGGATCCTCCGGGGGCGGGTCGGGGGCGAACTCGAGCTTCGACCGGACCGCCTCCTCGTGCTCGGCGGCGGAGATCATGCCCTGCTCGCGCATCAGGCCGAGCACGCGGTCGCGGCGGGCGGTGGCCTCTTCGGCGAGCGGCACGCCCTCCCAGGTCGTGTAGGTGGAGGGCGCGTGGAGGAACCCTGCGAGGGCGGCGGCCTCGGAGAGGGTGGTCTCCTCAGCACTCTTGCCGAAGTAGCGCTGGGCCGCCCTCTCGGCGCCGTAGGCCCCGTCGCCGTAGTAGACGGTGTTCAGGTAGGCGGTCAGGATCTCCTCTTTGGTGTGGCGGCGCTCGTAGGAGTAGGCGAGCGAGGACTGGACGAACCTGCGCCAGAAAGAGACCTCGAGCCGCTCGTCCTCGTCCACGAAGAGGTTCTTCATGAGCTGCTCGCTGATGGTCGAGCCGCCCTCCTGGACCTCCCAGGCCCTCAGGTCCGTCCACGCCGCCCGCCCGAGCCCCTCGAAGTCCACCCCGAAGTGCTCGTAGAAGCGGCGGTCCTCGACCGCCACGACCGCCGAGGGGAGGTGCTCGCCCATGCCGCCCATGCCGACGGTCTGCCGGCTCTCCTCGGCCCGGAACGCGCCGATCATCTCCCCTTCGGCGTCGTAGATGTAGGAGTCCTGCGCGAGCTTCGGGTACGTCCGGGAGAGGCTCCCCCCGTACCGCTCGACCACCGAGACGTAGAGCCCCGCGACCCCGACGGCCCCGCAGAGGACGAGGACGAGGACGAGGTTGAGCATCATCCGCAACCCGCGCAGCAGGAGGCCGGGCGGGCGCCTCTTCGTGGCCTTCTTGCCTGTCTCGAAAAATTGGTTCACCGGCCCTCCGGCGCCCAGTCTACCCGAATAGGCGCGCGGCCGGGGCCCGATGGTAGGATACGCCCATGCCCGATTTGATCTGCGCCGCCCGGCGCATCGGAGACCAGGAGAGCCGCACCGAGGAGTACGAGCTGCGCTTCTCCGCCGGGGATGAGCCGCCGCGAATCCTCGAGGTGAAGTACCAGGCCGCCCGGGCGTACGAGATCAACGCGGCCCTGGACGCCGCGACGGAGTCGGCGCGGTCCACCATCTCGGAGAACCACCCGGACCGCCCGCAGCCCACGGACGAGGCCCTGGCGCAGCTCTCCTGGCGCACCCTCCAGGCCGCCAAGTACGAGGGCGGCGAGACCAGGGTCTCGACGCTGGAGCTCTGAGGGCGGCCGGCCTATTCACGGCCCGGCACGAGAAAGGGGCGCCCCCGCGAAGGAGGCGCCCCTTTCCTATCTGGGTGCTACGGGCGGGAGACCCGGTTGCACCCGTCGAGGACGTCGCGGGAGTCGACCGTGACCCTGTCGAAGCCGGGGCCGCAGTCGATAACGTCCCTGGAAGCGGGACGATTAAAGGCTCGAACGACGTCGTCGCCTTCACCGGCGTCGACGACGTCCTCGGCGGACTCTTCCCTTGGGCCGGCGTAGATGGTGTCTCCACCGGTCCCACCGCTTATGGTGTCGGCGCCCCTGAGCCCACGCACAACATCGGCGCCGCCCCTGCCGTCCAATTGGTCGCGCCCGTTGGTGCCCGTGATCCTGTCGTTCCCCCTGGTGCCGTCTATGGTCGCCGCCAGGGCCACCCCGCCCGCCACCGCGAGCACCGCCAACATCGCCACCACCATCAACACGACTCTCCGCTTCATCCACGCTCCTTCTCTCAGGGGCGGTTACGCCCCGCGCATTACCGACACCGGCATCGTAGGGACGTGGCCGCCCCCGCGTATCCCCCAAACGGGTGATTTAACGCGCGGAAGGAGGCTACTCCGGGTTCGCGGCCCGGATAAGGTCTTCCAGGGCGACCCGGCCCTCGTAGAGGGCGGTTCCGACCACAACCCCGGCGACGCCGTCCAGGCCGGAGAGGGCCGCGACGTCCCCTGCGTCCCGCACCCCGCCGCTGGCGATGGTCGGCACGATGCGGGCGATGGCGGCGGTGGCTTCGAGGGCCGCCCCGGCGCCCACGCCGTCGCGGTCGACGTCCGTAAAGAGGACGGAGGCCACGCCGTCCTCGGAGATCTCCTCGGCCATCTCCAGCAGGGGGATGCCGCTGGAGCGCTGCCAGCCGTGGGTGGCCACCACCCCGCCACGGGCGTCCACCGCGACGACGAGCGCGGGCCCCAGCTCCTCCACCGCCCGCAGCCGCAGGTCCCTGTCCTCCACGGCGGCGGTCCCGACGACCACGCGCGAGGCCCCGGCCCCGCGGAGCCTGCGGATGTCCTCGATACTCCTGATGCCGCCGCCGGCCTGCACCGGGACCTCCACGGCGCGCGAGATCTCCCCGATGAGGTCAGCCTGAACCGGCCGCCCCTCCTTCGCCCCGTCGAGGTCCACGACGTGGATCGCCTCAGCACCCCGCCGCTCCCACTCGCGGGCGCGGGCGACCGGGTCGGCGTCGTACTCCTTGGACCGGCCGAAGTCCCCCTGCACCAGCCGGACGCACCTGCCGCCCCGCAGGTCTATGGCCGGAAAGACGGTAAACGCCATCAGAGCGTCCTCGACCAAGCCAGAAAGTTCTCGTAGAGGGCCAACCCCGCCCGGCTGCTCTTCTCCGGGTGAAACTGCACCGCGACGAGGTTCTCGCGCCCCGCCGCCGCGCAGAAGCGCGCCCCGTACTCGGTCTCCCCGATCAGGTCCGCCGGTTCCGCCGGCTCCGGGTAGTAGGAGTGGACGAAGTAGAAGGACTCCCCGTCGAGGCCGCCCAGCACCGGGTGGTCGCGCACGAGGAGCAGCTCGTTCCAGCCCATGTGCGGCACCTTGAGATCCCCGGCCATAAAGCGGCGCACGCTCCCCGGCAGCAGGCCGAGGCCCTCCGCCCCGGGCGACTCCTCGGAGTCCTCGAAGATCACCTGCAGCGCGACGCAGACCCCGAGGAACGGCTTCCCGGATCGGAACGCCTCCCGGCAGGCCTCGTCCATCCCCCTCTCCCTGAGCTTCTCCATGCAGTCCCCGAAGGCCCCGACCCCCGGCAACACGACGGCGTCCGCGCCCGCCACCCGGTCCGGGTCCGAAGTAAGGTCCACCCCGGCCCCGACCTTCTCCAGCGCCCTCGTAACGGAGAGCGTGTTGCCGGCGTCGTAGTCGATAACCGCGACCTGCAAGGTATCAGGCATCAGGCATTAGCTTTCGGGTAGGAGATCGCCCGTCGAGCGTCGCCCGCGCCGGCCTATCGAACGCCACCGTACGGTTCCTATCCCAGAGACGGTCCTCGTTGTCCGGCCCCTGATGCCCGAAACCTGGAGCCTGAAACCTAATCGACGACCCCCTTCGTCGAGGCGCTGCCGCCGGTCCTCCTGGCGACGCCGGCGCGGAGCGCGACGGCCAGCGCCTTTATGCCGGACTCGACCTTGTGGTGGGCGTTCTCGCCGTAGTGGCAGTTGAGGTGGAGGGTGAAGCGGCCGTACTGGGTAAAGGCTCGCAGGAACTCCTGCACGAGCTCGGTGTCGAAGGTGCCGATCTTCTCCGGCATGGGGCCGAGGTTGCAGGTCAGGTGGCTCCGTGCCCCGAGGTCGACGACGGCGCTTGAGAGGGCCTCGATAAGCGGGGCGCTCGCGTCGGCGAAGCGTACGAGGTCCGTACGGTCGCCGAGGGCCTCGTCGAAGGCACGTCCGAGGACGAGGCCCGTGTCCTCGACGGTGTGGTGGTCGTCCACCCAGGTGTCGCCCTTCGCCTCGACCGTAAGGTCCATGCCGGAGTGGTGGGCGAGCAGGTGCAGGAGGTGGTCCAGAAAGCCGACGCCGGTCCCAACGTCGGCCCGGCCGGTCCCGTCCAGCTCCAGCCGGACCCGGACAAAGGTCTCCCCCGTCTTGCGCTCCGCGCTACCCGTTCGCGACATCCCGCTCCTTCTTGTATTCCAACGCCCCAAGTGGCCGTTACCCTTGCATTCTAGCGGACATGCGCCCGTGGATGAGACTGCTGTGGGAGAATGTTGAGGGGCGGGGAGCAGGCAGGCGAACAGCGGAGGATGTCACGTGAGGAAGCTAGCGTCGGTGCTCATCTTCGCGGCGCTCTCGTTGTCGATTGGATCGCCGGCAATGGCCCAGACTGCCAACTTAGAGGGCGCAACCGGTTTTCCCCTCGAAGTCACAAAAGACGGCAAGCTTATCTACGGCGGAGACGTCGTCTACGAATGCGAGAGCGTTGGGTCCGGCATCGTAATACCTGCCGAGAACTCCAGCCCCGAGACCCGGGCCGAGCTGGAGCGCACGAACGAGCGGGCGATCGACCTTTGCACCGAGGCCGGATTCCCGCCAGCCGGCACCGGAGACGCCGCGCTTCCGGACACGGGAGGGACTTCCCTGGCGGCGTTCGTTGCCGTTGGGGTTGCGACCAGCCTCGTCTGCATTCGCAGGATCGTGCGTTAGCTCGACCGACCCTCGGTTACGTTACTTGAGCCGCACCGCGACGCTGTGGGCGTGGTTCTCGAAGCCTTCGAGGCGGGCGAGGCGCTCTACGTGGGGGCCTA
>JAUJMB010000272.1 GCA_030447045.1 Rubrobacteraceae bacterium
TCCAGGTACCTCGACTCGAACTTGTGGGTCTCCTCGGCGAGCGCCGCCGCGTCGCTGACGCCGTAGTAGCTCGCGCCCGCCGCGAACGTCTCCCGGAACGTAAGCGCGCACAGGGTCGTGTAGCCGCCGGCGCTGCCGCCCGCGATCAGGAGCCGCCCGCCGTCCACGAGGCCTCTTTGCGCCAGGTACTTCGCCCCGTTCTTGCAGTCGTCGACGTCCACCACGCCCCACATGCCGTCGAGCCTCTGCCGGTACTCGCGCCCGTAGCCCGTAGAGCCGCCGTAGTTGACGTCGAGCACGGCGAAGCCCCGGCTCGTCCTGTGCTGTATCTCGAGGTCCAACCTGGGCAGGGTCATGCCGGTAGGTCCCCCGTGACTCAAGACGAGCAGCGGTGGCCTCTCGCCCTCGGGGGCGGCGTAGTCCTTGTTCGCCGGCGGGTAGAAAAAGCCGTGGGCCGTGAGGCCGCCCTCCGTCTGGAATTCGACGGTCTCGGGGACGGAGAGGTAGCCCGCGTCTATCTCGATGTCCCCCGCCCGCCGCAGCACCTCGTGCTCGCCGGTCTGCGTGTCGAGGCGCGCGACGCGGGTGGAGTCCGTTGGGGAGCCGGCGATAAAGAGGAGATCGCCCGAGCCCGGGTCCGATCGGAGGGCGCTCATGACGGAGTACGGTGTCTGGACCTCGGCCAGCTCCCCGGTCTCGGTGTCCAGGATGGCCAGGCGGAAGACACCGCGCTCGATGGCGACGCACGCTATCCGGGTCGGGGAGAGGAAGGCGTAGGTGGACATCCCGAAGGCCCACTGCGGGAGCCCGAACTCGGCCTCCATCGGGCACAGCGGCTCGACCGCGCCCCCGCCCGCCCGGTACAGGTTCCACCAGCCGGTCCGGTCGGAGACGAGGTGGAGGGTCCCGTCGGGGGACCACTCGGGCTGGAAGACGGACTCGTCGGGGCCGCCCTCCAGCCTCTCCGCCCCGACCGGTGCGCCTTCCCCGTCCAACTCGGCCGTCCACAGCTCCGTGCCGTCCCAGGGCATGTTCGGGTGGTTCCAGGTCAGCCAGGCCAGGCTCCCTCCGTCCGGGCTCAGGCGCGGCGAGGAGTAGAAGTCGTTGCCCGAGACGAGAACGGTCTCCGCGCCGTCCGTCAGGCTGATGCCGACGATCTCGTTTACGGGCTCGCCCCCCGCCGAGTGGTCCTCGCGCACGGAGATCAGGCGCCCCCTGCCCGCGTCCACCGTCATGTCCGCGTAGCGGTGGGCCACGTCCGACGTGAGCGGCTCCGGTTCGCCTCCGGGGGAGACGCAGTAGAGCCGCTGATCCTCGAAGTTGGCGAAGTAGACCGTGCCCCGGTGGACGGCGAAGTCGCCGCCGCCGTACTCGTGGACGCGGGTGCGGGCGTTGAACGGGGGCGGGTTGACGTCGCGGGTGCTACCGTCGGGGGAGCGGTGGACGATCACGCTCCGCCCGCCCTCCCCTGGCCGGCCCTCCAGCCAGTAGGCGTCGCCGCCCTCGAGGGCCGTGTTCTTCAGGCCGACGACGCCCTGGACTATGAGGTCAGAGGAGATGGGGGACCTCCAGGAGCCGTATGGCGCGACTTCGGGCTTGGCCATGCTTCGGATACCTCCGCGGAGCCTGCTTTGCGTAGGGACCGGACTGGCCGGCGCCGCCCCGGATCATAGCAAAAGCCGTGTCCGGGACCGGCCCACACCGGCCGGTGGTTTACCCTTTCGTCGTCGGTAGGCTCCCCGTCTCCCGCGTCTAATCGTCCTGCCAGCCGAAGTCGGCGCGGAGGCCGGCCGGGATGAGGTGATCTATCCTCTCCAGCACGTACTCGGGCGCGTCCTCCGGGCTGTTCTGAAGGTCCTCCGCCTTCGTATCGCCGGCAAGGACGACCGCCGAGGGCATCCCTGCGTCCCTCGCCATCCGGATGTCGGTGTAGAGCCTGTCGCCGGTCATGAGGCAGTCTCTCTTTTCGAGGCCGAGCACGTCTATGACGGTATCGAGCATGATGGGGTCTGGCTTGCCGACGTTGACCTCGCACTTCGCGCCGATGCATCCCTCTATCGCCCCGACCACGGCCGCCGCGTCCGGCTCGCTGCGTCCCCCGGAAGCGGGCAGTAGCGATCCGGGTTCATCGTCATGAGCATCGCCCGCCCGTGGAACCAGATGGCGTCGAAGGCTATCGGGAGCTTGCGGTAGTCGAAGCTCCGATCGTAGGAGGTTACGACCATGTCGATCTCCGCGGGGTCCTCGGAGACCTCTATCCCGGCTTAGCGGAGGGCGTCTTTTAGCGGCGCTTCGGCGATGGGGAAGACGGTAGCGTCCGGGTGGTTCTGGAGGAGCCACCCAACCATGGTGACCACGGGGTTGACGATCTCCCCGGCCGAGGTCCCCAGGCCGAGCCACGTCGGCTTCTCGGCGTACATTCCTGGGTCCCTGGTCGGGTTGTTGGAGAGAAAGACGACGCGCCGGCCGAGCTCGCGCAACTTGAGGATAAGGCGCCTGGCGCCGGGGAGCAGTTCGTCCCGAGGTGTATGGTGCCGTCGAGGTCGAAGACGTAGCCGTCGTAGACCCTCTGCGGGGAACTCGGCGCGCCCTCCCTCATCCCTCTACGCCCCAACCTTCTTGTCCGGGGCGCCGAAGCGGAGGGTGGGGTAGAGGAGGACGGCTAAAGGGATGGGGAGCCAGAAGTTGAAGAGGCGGTAGCCGAGCACGGATATGGCGGCGTCGGGGCCGTAGCCCAGGACGGCCAAAGTGCCGAGCATGGCGGCCTCGAAGGTCCCGAGGCCGCCCGGGGTTATGGGCAGGTTGCCGACGGCGGTCGCCACCCCGTAGGCCACGAGGAGCCCGACGACGCCGAACTCGACGCCCA
>JAUJMB010000273.1 GCA_030447045.1 Rubrobacteraceae bacterium
TACCGGCCCGTTACACCGCGTTGCGAACGGAGTTGGCCGTGATCCTGAAAGACTTCTCCCGGGTGCTGCTGGAGGAACTGAACGCGGACTGCCCGCTGCCCGGCGACCCATCCCGGACGGTCTCCGGCGTCGCCGTGGACGAGGCGCTCAAGGGCTGGCTCGGCAAACAAGAGGCGGCGGTGACGGCGAGGCCGAACCTGGACGACGAGTTCCTGCGGGAGGTGGCGGCGAACGGCTCCCCGGCGGTGGTGTGGAGGAGCGAGGAGAAGGCGCCGCCAGAGGTCCTGGAGCGGGCCTCAGCGCTCGGGCTGGCCCTCTTCGAGCTCGCGCCGGACGTGCCGCTGCGGCGCCTGAACGCGCTCTTCGGTGGCGGCGACGCCCTCCTGCTCCTCTCCCACGGGGCGGGCCGGGCGCTGCTCGAGGGCGCCGGGGGCGAATCCTCCGTCGCGGAGACCGCCGCGCGCGTCTCGGGGCTCTTGGGGCGGTCCGTGGTCGTAGAGGACCGGGTGGGGCGTTTGATCTGCTCGACCCCGGACCCCGAGAGCGGCGGGCAGAACCCGCTCCGCGACCTCCTGGAAGAACGCACCCTACGCGCCTCGCGCTCCTCCGGTGTCGAAGAGACCAGGCGCGAGCGCAGGGACCGCTACGCCCGGCTCCCGGACGGCTACCTCTCCGTCCCCGTCGAGCGGTGGCGCGTCGAGGACCACGAGCTCTTCTGGACCCCCATAGGCACCGGGGCGCCCGCCGGCTACCTCTGGGTCGACCTCGAGGGCGAGGCCCTCAAACCCGAGGACGTCGTACTCCTCTACTGGGCCAGGCGCGTCCTCGAGACCGAGCTCGGCAAGGACCGGGTGCGGCTGGAGACGGAGCTCGGCGTCAGGGGCGACTTCGTGGACGACCTGGTCAAGGGGCACTACGGGTCGGTGAACCTGCTGCTGCAGCGGGCCGGGTACTTGGGTGCCGACCTCGCCGCGGGCGCGCTCGTCCTTATAGTGGACATCGACGACTTCGCCCGCTACCTCGAGCGCCGCCGTCCGAAGGAGCCCGCGATCCAGGAGCTCAAGCGCCGCCTGGCCGAGGCCGTCCGCATGCAGACCCGCCAGCTCTTCTCCAACTTTCTCCTCGGTCCGCGCTCGGACAACGTAATAGTCTTTCTCGGCTCCTCGGAGGAGACCCCGCCAGAAGACCTGCCCGAGAAGGCGCAGCTCCTCGCCAAGGGCGTGCAGCGCTACGTCAAGGGCCTCCTCCCGGACCTCACGATCTCGGTGGGCATCGGCCGCCACAAGACCGACCCCGCCCTCCTCCCCGACGCCTACTCGGAGGCGGAGGTCGCCCTCGAGATCGGCCACCGCATCCAGGGCCCCTCCTCGGTCTCGACCTTCGAGGGCACGGGCACCTACAAGCTCCTCTTCCGCGTCCTCCAGGAGAACCCGGAAGAACTGGAATCCTTCTACAGGGAGACCCTCGAGCCCGTCGTCCGCTACGACTCCCGCTACAGCACCGAGCTCGTCCAGACCCTCGTAACCTACCTCGGCAACGACGCCTCCACCGTCCGCACCGCCTCGGACCTCTACGCCCACCGCCACACCATCCGCTACCGCCTCGACCGCGTCGGCGAGCTAACAGGCCTCGACGTGGACAAGAGCGAGGACCGCGAACGCCTCACATTGGGCATAAAAGCCATGCAACTCCTCGGCCGCGTCCCCGAAAGCCCCACCAGCTTCGCGGATAGGTAGGCATCAGGCTTCAGGTTTCAGCTGTCAGGTAGGGCTGATGCCGCGTTACCCGAAGCGGCAACGCCACCCACAGTTTCCCTGAAGCCTCCCCTATACATCCGCCCCAACAAACCGCCGTCGCCGCCGGAGCATCTTTGTACGTCCGGCCAAAGACCGTCCTGGGGGCGCTACATAGACTAGGTTCCGAGAGAACATACTCCCGTCTCCTTAGGAGGGACATTGCGGCGGTTAACGATCTTCATGCTGACGACGATGGTGCTGGTGCTGGCGGTGCCGGCGCTCGCGCTCGCGCAGGGCGCGCCTTCCACGGCCGAGCTGTCGCTGGCCATGGACACCATGTGGGTGGTCATAGCGGCGGTGTTGGTGCTGTTCATGCAGGCCGGTTTTGCGATGCTCGAGGTCGGGTTCTCCAGCATGAAGAACGTGGGCAGCGTGGTGGCCAAGATCCTGGTCAACCTCGCCATCGCGGCGCTGCTCTTCTGGGCCGTCGGCTTCGCCATCACCTTCGGCGCCGGCAACGCCATCTTCGGGACGCAGGGCTGGTTCCTCGCGGTGCCCGCCGGGCAGGTCAACGACGTCTACGCCGGGCTCTCGTGGACGCAGGTCCCGCTCTCGGCCAAGTTCCTCTTCCAGGTCGCGTTCTGCGCCGTCTCCCTGGCGATCGTGTGGGGTACGATGCTCGAGCGGACGAAGTTCGCCGTCTACGTTATCTTCGCCGTGGTCTTCGCCGGCCTGCTCTACCCGCTGGTGGGGCATTGGATCTGGGGCGGCGGCTGGCTCACCGAGCTCGGCATGCAGGACTTCGCCGGCTCGACGGTCGTCCACCTCTCCGGCGCCATGGCCGCCCTCGCCGGCACCCTGCTCCTCGGCCCCAGGCTCGGCAAGTACGACGACGAAGGCCGTCCGGTCAACATCCCCGGCCACAACATGCCGCTCGCCGTCCTCGGTGTCCTCATCCTGTGGGTCGGCTGGTACGGCTTCAACCCCGGCTCCACGATGGCGGCCAGCACCCAGGTAGCGGACATCGCCCTTACCACCACCCTGGCAGCGGCGGCCGGCGTCCTCGGCGCCATGTCTATGAGCTACATGTACCGCAGGAACATCGACGTCGGCATGGGCGGCAACGG
>JAUJMB010000274.1 GCA_030447045.1 Rubrobacteraceae bacterium
CTCCTTCACGGGAACCACCTCCGGATGTTCCCCGAGAGGATGCCGGGCAGCGCCTCGTCCGGCACGCCCGCGGCGTCGGCGGCCGCAAGCGTCGCGTGCAGCGTCGAGGGGAAGTCCCCGTAGGGTATGTCCGACCCGTAGCTTATGCGCGAGGGGTCGAGCGTCGAGAAGAGCACGTAGAGGTCCTTGGCCCGCACCACGGAGGTCTCGAAGAGGACGTTCGGGTGATCCCCGAACCGCCGCACGGCCTCGAGCACCTCGATCATGCCCGCGTGGCCGAGGATGAGGCGCAGGTTCGGGAGACGCTCGACGGTCGGCAGCAGGGGCTCCACTATCCGCTCCATGGCGAAGCCGGCGTGGATCAGGACCGGCAGGTCCGCCTCGGCCGCCATCGCGAAGAGCCGGACGGCCCGCGGGTCGTCGAGCTCGAACCTCTGGGAGACGGGGTGCAGCTTGAGGCCTTCGAAGCCCCGGTCCAGGCACCGGGCGAACTCCCCGTCGTAGTTCAGGTGCGGGTTGAGCCTGAAGAACGGCACGAAGGAGCCGGGGTGCTCCTCGTGGGCGTTCCAGACCACCTCGTTCGGACCGGAGTAGTCGTCGCGGGCGTTCGGGTCGTTGAGGGGAAAGACGATGCTCCGGGTAATGCCGGCGGCCTCCATCCTCCTCCGCATCCCCTCGGCGGTCATCATCCGTCCGTCCACGTCCGCCCCTATGTGGGCGTGGGCGTCGAAGACCTCGGTGCCAGGCGGGATCTTGCCGCGCACCCACTCCCAGATGCCGGCCATCGCCCCGTCCGTAAGCGCCTCGATGCTGTGCTCCGCCGCCAAACTCCCCGCCGATCCAACCGTAGCCTCCAGGACAGACAGCCGTGGAATGTTAGCAGGGGCGATTGGAGGCTGCTAAGGGAACGGCGCGGTCCCGCCCGCGAGGCGCGCCGGGACGGGCCGCCTCGTCAGCCGCGGACCTCGAGGTCGATGGGTTTGAAGCTGTAGTTGTTGGACTTCTCGGCCGAGCACGCGGTCACCCCGACTATGAGGTCCATCTCGGCCCTCAGGTCCACAAAGTCCCCCGCCCGCGAGAGGGGAGGCCCGATGTGGAGCTCCCCGGTCGGGGAGATTCCGACGTTCATGAACGCGTTGAAGGTGGTGGGGATGTCGTCGCCAGAGATGCCGAACGGCTCGAGGTTCTTCGCGAGGTTCTCGAAGCAGCTCGGGTGGTAGCCCTGGTGGTTCTCGTAGAGGATCTCGAAGGTCTCGGGGCTGCAGGGGGTGAGGAGAAAGTCGTGCCGGCCGACCCTGTCCTCGAGTATCGTGAACATGGGGTTGCTGCGGTTGGAGTAGAGGACGTGGCCGGTCGTCAGGTAGACGGTGTTGTTGTAGTCGATGCTGCGCCCGGAGGAGAGCCGCTCGCCCGTGTCGTCGGCCGCGAAGGCCACGACGTCGGAGACTTGCTCCCCCTCCGGGTCGATCACCCTCAGCACCTGCCCCCGCCCGAGCCGCAGCCCTACCCCCGTCTGCGGCTCCAGGTGATGGCGCTCCATCTCACTCACTCTCCCGGATCCCCGCCGGCGTGGAAGGGGCAGCGCCAGTCGGCCTCGGCCGGCCGGCCCGAGTACTGGCGGGCCTCGGAGCGGACGCCGAACTCGCCGAGGTTCGGGTTCAGGTCGCCCTGCAGCCCGATCTCCCTGGAGCGGATGACCTCCTGCATGCGTTCGTACCCGCCCGCCTCGCGCAGCCTATCGAACTGGTGGTGCGCGTTGAACACCAGCGTGGGCCAGGCGAACCTGCGCGCGAACCGCGAGCTCGCCGGGTGGAGCCCCACCACGAAGAACGCCATCCCCGCGAAGCTGAAGGCGAACCTGGGATCTTCGGGGTCGGCGCTGACGGATGGGTCCCAGCCGTGGTGGCGCCGGTCTTCCTCGTGCAGCCGCTGCAGCTGCTCCCAGAGCAGGCCCTCGAAGGCCGCCTCGTCGGCCGCGGTCGGCTCGACGAAGCTCGCGACAAAGGTGCTGAACCCGTCGCCGAGCTCGCCCTGTTCCTCCACGAACCAGAACAGGTCCCGCGCCAGCCCGGCCGCGGCCTCCGCGGAGCCGAGCCTCTCGTAGAGGCCCACGCGGTAGGAGCCGCTCCCTAGCGCCGCCTTGGCCCCCACGCAGGAGAACCTCGAGTTCGAGACGAGCGCCCGGAAGGAGTCGTGGACGTACTCCATGCGCGGCGTGGCGGGCTCGCCCGAGGGCAGGCGCACCAGCCTCTTCCCGCGAAACGCGGCGTAGGAGCTGTGGGAGAGCGCGAGTTCGCCCCCGAACGGGTTCGGGCGCCTCTCCAGGCCGGCGTCGCTCTGGGCTGGCACGCTCACGTTTTTAGGCGACCGTCCCCGCGCCCGAAGTCAAAGCGTTCACTGCGTCGCCCCCGTCCTGCGTCGGGCGTGCACGGCGCGATCCCTGCCGTTGGCGTCGACCAGGGTGCGCACGTCTTCGTAGCGGTCTGGGTGGCGCTCGGCCAGGGCGCGGGCGGCTGCTCCGTGGTACCACTCGTGCTCCAGAAAGACCCGGCCGCCGGGCGCTAAGTAGTCGGCCGCCGCGTCGAGGATGCGCCCGTGGGGGGCCAGGCCGTCCGCACCCCCGTCGAGCGCGAGGAGCGGCTCGTGCTCGGCGACGTGCCGTCCCATGCCCGGGATGTTCTCCGTCGGGATGTAGGGTGGGTTGGAGATGATCAGGTCGAACGGTCGGCCCCCCGCCAGGGGCGCCACCGGCTCGAAGAGGTCCCCCTCACCCAGGGCGAACCGATCCCCAACGCCGTGGCGGGCGACGTTGCGCCCGGCGACCGCGAGCGCCCCCGGCGAGATGTCCGTGGCGAC
>JAUJMB010000052.1 GCA_030447045.1 Rubrobacteraceae bacterium
TTCGAGAAACTCGACGCGGCAGGTGGTGCACTTCGCGTAGGCGCCGCAGCGGTGGAGGATGTCCACGCCGGCGTCCTCCTCGATGGCGAGGACCAGCCGCTTGCCCTCCTCGACGTCGAAAGTGCCCGCGCCTTCTACTTCGATCCTGGGCAAGAGGTCCCCCTTCTAGCTTTCAGCAATCGGCCGTCAGCTTTCGGCTTACCGACGCCGCATTGTAGCCCAGCGATCAGCCCGGCACCCTTCCGAGGGCCGGCGCGCCCCCTGAGCCGGCCAGCGATCCCTACTTGATCGCCGATTGCTGGTGGCTCTCCAAATCGTCTAAACTCTGCTTTTACGAAAGGGGGTTCGCTTGGATCACCGGCCGCCATCAATCAAGGTAGACAAGCCTTGGGGCAGGTTCGAGCAGTACACGCACAACCTGCCGTCCACGGTCAAGATCATCACGGTCGCCCCTGGCGGCACGCTCTCCCGCCAGTACCATCACCACCGCGACGAGCTGTGGGTGGTCCTCGACCCCGGCGCGCGTGTCGAACTGGACGGCAAGGACCTCTCGCCGGAGCCCGGGGAGAAGCTGTACATCCCGCGCGAGACGGTCCACAGGCTCTCCGCCGAGGGCGAGGAGCCGGTGCGGGTTCTCGAGATCTCCTTCGGCGAGTTCGAGGAGGAGGACATCGTCCGCCTCGAGGACGTCTACGGCCGCGTGGTCCAATGAACCGCCGCGAGGGTGGACGCTAGCGGCGAGGGCGGTTCCAGCCGCCCCGGGCGCCCCCCGTCGAGGCCCCGCAGGACCCGCGAGCGGCCCTCACGCCCCGGCGCCCTGACGATCATCGCCGCCCTCCTGCTGCTGGCGCTGCTTGCCGCCGCGGCGGTCTTTGTGTGGCGCACGCTCGGTGAGGAGGTGCCAGGCGCCAGCGTCGCCAAGGACTCCATAGACTCGGGCCGCGAGCCGAAGGTGACCATCACGAATGGTCCCGGGGACGTGAGCGTGGACGGCGCGAACGGCCCCGAAGCCGTCGAGTACGAGGTGACGAGGTACGCGGCCGCCGGCGACCCCGCGGCCGCCAGGAGCGCGGCCTCCGAGGTCCCCGTGGACGTCTCGCGCGAGGAGGGCTCGACGGTGACCCTGGAGACGGACGGCGGCGGGGAGACCGGGGCGGACTACGCCGTCCGCATGCCGGCGGGCGGCGGCGTGGAGATCGAGGCCGAAGAGGGCGACGTCGAGGTCTCGGGCATGGAGGGCAACGTTACGGTCAGGGCGGAGTCCGGCGACGTGGCGGTGCGCGACGCGGCCGGCGACGTCACCGTCGAGGCCGAGCAGGGGGACGTTACCGTCGGCGGCATGAGGACCGACACCGGCAACCTGGAGCTGACCGTCGGTTCAGGGGACGTTACCCTCGAGGACCTGATCGTGGGCACCCTGGAGGCCAACGTCGAGGCGGGCGACGTTACCCTCTCGGGCCGCTTCTCCGGCGAGGGCCGCGTCTCCGTGGGGACGGGCGACATCACGGCCGACCTCCCATCGGGGGACGCCACGAACCTCGCCCTGCAGACCCTGGTCGGCGAGGTCTCCCGCGAGCCCTCCGGCGAGGGGCAAGACGAGGAACAGGGCGAAGGCAACTGATGTCCCGCGCCAGGTACGGCGGCTCCCCGGAGGATTTCTGGGGCGCGCTCAGGGGCGTCTGGCTCGCGCCCGGGGGGTTCTTCGCCAGGCTGGACCCGGACGCGGGCTTTGTCCGGCCCACCGTCTTTGTCTCGATGGTCTTCTACCTGAACCTGGTGCTGGGGGAAGCGCTGCAGGCGGTCTGGGTCAGGGAGTTCAACGCGGGCCTCCTCTACGTCCTCTTCTTCGGCCTCGTCATCTCCCTGATACTCGCCCCATTCCTCGTCTCGGCCCTGGCCGTGCTCGTGCAGGTGATCTACGCCGGCGGACCCTCCCGCCGCGACTTCCGCCCCCTCTACCGCCACCTCGCCTACGCGACGGGCATAGGCATAGTTCTCTGGATCCCCTTCGGCCCCTTCGTCGCGATCCCCTACGGCGCCTACGTCATCACCAAAGCCGTGCAGACCGCCCTGAACACCGACGGACGCAGGGCCGCCGCCGCGGCGCTCGTCCCGCTGGCGGCGGTGCTGCTGATCCTGCTCCTACTCACGGGCCCCTCCGAAGCCTACGAGCTGCTAAAGAACCCGCCCGGAAGCTAGCCCTCGGCACGCCGACGCACCCCGGCGGTCGGGCGGCCCGATCGGGCCCGACCACCCAGCCGCCAACCTCGTCGTCTCCGACGCGGCCGGAACCGAAATCCACGCAGCCCACCGTCCTCCCACCCCACCGTAGGGGCGGGTTTCGAAACCCGCCCGGGGAGGGGCACAAGGCCACCGGTCACTCCTCCGGCGACCGCGAGCTTGAAGGCCTAACCCAGCGCCAGCGCCGCGAGCAGCGCCGAGCCGCGCGGCAGTATTCCCTCGTCGAAGGCGAACTGGGGCGTGTGCAGGCCCGAGACATCTCTGCCAACACCGAGCCAGACGAAGGCGCCGGGGACCTTCTCCAGAAAGTAGGCGAAGTCTTCCGCGCCCATGGAAGGGTTCGCCAGCTCCAGCACGGCCCCTTCGCCGAAGAGGTCACCGGCCACGCTGAGTACGCGGCCCGCGGCGTCTGCGTCGTTCCTGGTGACGGGGTAGGAGAACGTGTAGTCGAGGCGGGCGTCGGCGCGCATGCCGCCGGCCACACCCCTGGCCACGGCCTCGATCCTCTCGGGCATCTTTTTGCGAAGCTCCTCGTCCAGGGTCCGGACCGTCCCGCCGAGGCGGGCCGTCTCCGGGATGATGTTGAAGGCGGTGCCGGCCCCGATCTCGCCGACCGTCAGCACCGCCGGCTCGACCGGGTCCACCTCGCGCGAGACGACGGTCTGGAGGGCCGTGACAACGTGGGCGGCGACGACGATGGCGTCGGCGGAGAGGTGGGGCATCGCGCCGTGTCCCCCGGTACCCCGAACCTCCATCTCGAAGGCGTCGGCGGCGGCCATGATCGGGCCCGCCTTGGTCGCCACGGTCCCGAACGGCAGCCCGGGCCACAGGTGCAGCGCGAAGATGGAGTCGAGCCCGTCGGCCACGCCCGCCTCGACCATGACCCGTCCCCCTCCCCCGCCCTCCTCGGCCGGCTGGAAGATGAACTTCACGGCCCCGTTCAGGCGCTCTCTCATCCCCGAGAGCGCGTGGGCGGCGCCGACGAGCATGCTCGTGTGCCCGTCGTGGCCGCAGGCGTGCATCTTGCCCTCGACCTCGGAGACGAACGGGAGGCCGGTCTCCTCCGTTATGGGCAGGGCGTCCATGTCGGCCCTCAAGCCCACCGTGGGCCCCTCTCCCTCGCCCACGAGCGTGGCCACTATGCCGTTCTGGGCGACGCCGGTCTCTATCTCCAGCGGCAGCCCCTCCAGCGCGTCGAGCACCTTGCGGGCCGTCTTCTCCGTGTCGAAGCCGAGCTCGGGCTCGCGGTGGATGTCCCGGCGCAGGGTGGAGATCTTCTGCCCGAACCTGTCCTCTATCTCGGACTGAAGGCCGTCTAGCCTGGTAACGTCCATGCGGTCTCCTCTTCTACCGTCAGGGCCACCGGGACAACTTACCACAGGGTGTTCAGGTGCCAGGGTCCCATACGGTCGGCTCCCGGGGCAATTTTTCGGGGTCGAAACGGGCGAGCAAGTCCTCGACGGCGGGCTTCTCGCCGGGCTCGGCCAGTCCCAGCGAGCGGGCCATCCACGCCAGCACCTCTTCCGGTCCGTCCCCTTGCGCGGCGCGGTCCCCAAGCGTGACGGCGCCGTGGCGCTTGGCGAGGCGCCGGCCGTCCGGTCCTAGTACGAGGGGCACGTGGGCGTATCTGGGGACCGGCAGGCCGAGCAGCCTGCACAGCAGGATCTGGCGCGGCGTCGAGTCTACAAGGTCGGCGCCGCGTACGATCTCCCCTACGCCCTGGTCCGCGTCGTCCACGACCACGGCGAGCTGGTAGGAGGGCGCCCCGTCGTTGCGCCGGACGACGAAATCGTCCGTCTGCCACTCGTTATCTCCCAGTACACGATCCTCGAATGCGATCCGCGTACCTTCAGCCCGCACCCGCAAGGCCGGCGGTCGCCCGGCGGTCTCCCGCTCGGCGCGTTCGGACCTCGTCAGCTCCCGGCAGGTGCCAGGGTAGCGGTCGGCGGCGGCGATACCGTGCGGGGCCGAGACGGCGGCCCGGATCTCCCTGCGGGTGCAGTAGCAGGGGTAGACGAGCCCGCCATCATCGAGGCGCCTGATCGCCGCCTCGTACAGCCCCATCCTCTCGGACTGGCGCACGACGGGCCCGTCCCAGTCGAGCCCGATGGCGCGCAGGTCTGCCAGCTGGGCCTCCTCGATCCCGGGCCTTACCCGCGAGCGGTCCAGATCCTCCATCCGCACCAGGAACCGTTCCCCGGCCGACCGGGCGAAGAGCCACGCCAGCAGCGCGGTTCGAAGGTTCCCAATGTGGAGCGGCCCCGTCGGGCTGGGGGCGAAGCGTCCGGCGCGGCGGGGCGGCGATGAGAGAACCTTCGGTTCTATCCCTGGCGAAACCATCGCGCGGAGTTTACCGAAGGCCCTCTACCGCTCGCCCGGAACAAAACCCACGGCCAGCATCGTCCATCGGCGATCCCGCTTCCAACCCCAGGGCACTCTCCCCTCGTGTGTAGCGCTCACCCTTCCCGCGGCATGCGCTCGAACTCGGAGTCCAGGATCTCCCATAGGTCGTCCTCGGTTATGCCGAGCGCCGCAGCGTCCCGCACGAGGACCCGCAGGCGCTCGAAGACCGCCTCCCGCCGGCGTCCCCTGGCTATCTCCGCCACGCCCTCGGCCACCACGGTCCCTACCCCGGCGCGGCTCTCCACGAGGCCCTCCCTCTGTAGCTCGCTGTACGCCTTGACGATGGTGTTGGGCGCTATCGCGAGCTCCTCCGCGAGCCCCCGGACGGTCGGCAACTTCTCCCCCGGGGCCAGGCCGCCAACCTCGACCGCGTGCCGCACCTGGGCGGCGAGCTGCACGTAGATCGGAACCCCACTCCGCGGGTCTATGTCGATCCAGACCGCTATACCCAATCTCCTTTCCGTATTATTGTCTCATATTTATGACACGATATTACACAGTTGGATCCGAGGTCAAGAGGAAACTTGCATGGGCGGTCTGTCGGGTCTTAGGGGACCCAGACGCGGACCGGGGCGTCATTGGGGAGGGAGGTCAGGACGACGGCTCCCTGTCCGAAGCGCCAGAGTTCGCGGGCGATGACGGAGGCGTCGGCCATGGGGCGTCCGGGCTCCACGCCGGTTATGAGGGCGACGGTGTGGGCCTTCTTGGGGACGTTGGCGAGGGAGCCCTGGGCGAGGGCGCGGGCGAAGGCGCGGGCCGTGATGCTCTGGCCGGGGCCGACGCCGGTCAGTTCGGAGAAGAGGGCGGGGCGGTGAACGTGGTCCTCGTCTACGGGGGATCCGAGGGCCGAGACGTTGCCGACGGCGACGACGAGGGTGGCGGAGGCCGGGATGACGGGCTCGTGGGAGGCGGTGCCCTTGATCGGGCGCCGGCGCGACCCGTCGGCCTCGACGAGCACCACGTCGGCCAGCGGGGCCAGGGCCTCGACCGCGCCGGGTTCGACGCCGTCCACGCGGTTCTTGGAGATCCTGGCCCTCCCGGCCACCACCGAAGGGTTCTCGCCCGAGAGTGTCGCCCTGACCTGGCCGGCCAGCTCCTGCGGGTCTTCCGAGGTCACCAGCGGGCCGAGCCTCTCCACCTCGCCGAGGAACATCTTGGTCGTCGGGACCGTGAGGACGGTCATGCCGGAGGCGGTGAGTTCCCGGGCGACCTGGAGGATCGCGCTGGACTTCCCGCCCGCGCCGGCGAAGGCCACCACGTCCCCCGCGGAGATGCCCAGTGCGCCGTGCAGCTTCAAAAAGACCCCCGCCCGCGAGAATACTCCTTGTACAACTCCAGCCATATTACATCAGGGGCTACGTTCGGCGCTTTATGTCATATTGGCTACTACAGATTTGGTGTAGGATGGGGACGAATCGTCCAGAGAAAAGGCCGCGGGGATTACCGGCCGGGGGGCCGGGGTAACAAGGGCGAAAGCCAGATGACCTCACAGCTGAAGAAGGGAGAGCCGGGATGGAAGGGCGGGAACGGGTCGTGGAGTACGGCCGGGAACTGCGGGAGGGCCCCGATCCCTCCGACCGGAGCATCAAGGAGATCATCGACGTCCTGAGGCCCCAGGTCCAGGAGCTAGTCGCCAAGCAGACCGAGCTTGCGAGGACCGAGCTCGCGCCCGTGGGGAAGCGGGCGGGGCTCGCGGCGGGGCTGCTCGCGGCGGCGGCCGTGTTCATGCTCGTGTTCCTGATCTTCCTCTCGCTTACGGGGGTGTACCTCCTCGACATCTTCCTTCCGATCTGGCTCGCGGCGCTCATCGTCTCTGTTATATTGTTGGTCGTCGGGGGGATACTAGCGGCGGCGGGCGCGAGCATCTTGAGGAGGCTGGATCCCAAGCCCCACAAGACCATCGCCACCCTCCAGCAGAACGTGAACTGGCTCAAGGGGCAGATAAGCCGATGAACGAGATTCCGGAGCGCATAGAGCGGGAGATGTTCGAGATCCGGAGCCGCATGGCCCCGGACGTCCACGACCTCAAGCAGCACGTTAGCCCCAAGGTGATAGGGGAGCAGGTCAAGCAGACGGCGCGCCAGCGCGTGAGCGACGCGGTGAACCGCGTCAAGTCGACCCTGAGGAGCAGGCAGCAAGGGCTCACCGACTCGGCGAAGCGCCAGATCGACTCGGCGCGGGAGGCCGGGCGCAAGCGCGACCCTTCCGCGTTCACCGAGGCGGTGAAGAGCGACCCCATGCCCCTGGCCCTGCTCGCTATCGTGCTCGCCGTTACGCTGCTGATGGCCCGCAAGGTGACCAACGGCAAGGGCGATTAGAGGATAAACCCTACCGGAGCCCGCCCCCGCGCGATCCGCACCACCCGCCTCTCCAGTTGACCCACGTCCACTTCCAGCCCGTCGGCGGCGCTGCCGGCGACATGACCCTCGCCAGCCTCCTGGCGGCGGGGGCCGACCCCGAAAGAGTCTCGGCCTCCCTTCGGGCTCTCGACGTGCCCTTCGAGATCTCGGCAGAAGAGGCCGAGGTAAACGGCGTGGGCGCGCTGCGCGTGACCGTCCACCATCCCGAAGAGCACGCCCACCGCGACTTTCGGACCATTCGCATGCTCGTACGGAAGGCGGGCCTCCCGGAGAGGGCCGCCGGGCGCGCGCTCGACGCGTTCCGCCGGCTGGCGGTCGCCGAGGGGGCGGTCCACGGCGTGCACCCCGACGAGGTAACGTTCCACGAGGTGGGGGCGGTCGACTCCATCGTGGACGTGGTGGGAAGCTGCGTGGCGCTGGAGCTGCTGGACGCCTCGTCCGTGACCTGCGGCCCGCTGCCGATGGGAACGGGCGTCGTCCGGGCCGCCCACGGCAACCTGCCGGTGCCGGGACCGGCCACCCTGGAGGTCCTCGAGGGTTCGAAAGTACGCTGGACGGAAGAGCCGCGCGAGACCACCACTCCCACCGGCGCCGCCCTGATGGCCGCCTTCACGAACGGCCGGTTCTCGGACGCCGCCCCCCCGATGACCCTCCGCTCCATCGGTTACGGCGCCGGCCGGGCCCGCCTGGAGCACGCGCCGAACCTCCTGCGCGCCGTCGTAGGCGAGCTCGAAGGGCCTACCGAAGAACTGACGCTTCTGGAGGCAAACGTCGACGACGCCACCGGAGAGGTCCTGGGCGCGGCGGTCGAGAGCCTCCTCGCCGCCGGGGCGCTCGACGCCTGGCTGGAACCCATCGTTATGAAGCGTGGGCGCGGCGCCTACAAGGTCTGCGCCCTGGTCGGATCGCCGGACGGTGAGCGCCTCGCCCGCCGGCTCATGCGCGAAACCGGCGCCCTCGGGGTGCGCCACCTCGGCGTCGGCCGCTCCGTCGCCGAACGCCGCCACGTCGTGGTGGAGCTCCCCTACGGTCGATGCCGCGTAAAGGTAGGAAGCCTGGACGGCGAGGACTTCGTGGCCGCGCCGGAGTTCGCCGACGCGGCGCGCCTCGCCGAAGAGGCTGGGCTGCCACTGCCGAAGGTCTACTCCGACGCGAGGAACGCCTACGCAGAGACGGAGCCGCCAGCAGCAAAAACCTGACGGCCGAGAGCCGACCGCTCCTCTAGCCGGGGAAACCGGCTTCGAGCAGGGCGGCGCAGTCCTTATGGACCTCCGTGGCGCCGGCCTCCCTGAGGTCCTCCTCGTCGAAGGCGCCGCCCGAGAGGACGGCGACCGTCTCGATGCCGGCGCCCTTCGCGGACTCCACGTCCCAGATGGCGTCCCCGACGGCGACGGTCTCGTCTGCGGAGGCGTCGGCCCTTCTCAGGGCCTCCACAAAGATGTCGGGGGCGGGCTTGGCGTTCTCGACGGCGCTGGAGTTGACGACGCCGTGGATCTTCCCCTCGGCCTCCAGCTCCTGCATGTGGTGCTCGAGCTCCTCGTCCTTGGCGCTGGTGACGAACCAGACCGCATGACCCCCGTCCACGAGCGAGGAGATAAGCTCCTTCGCGCCGGGGAGCGGGTGGCCGTGCTCCTGGAGTTCGGCAAAGTATTCGGAGTGGAGGCCCGTGATCTTCTCGACGGTCTCGTCGTCTTCCACGAACTCGCGGATCAGGAGCTCCGACCCCTTGCCGATCTGGCGGTGCAGCTCCACCCTCGGCACCCTATGCCCCACGTCCTCGAAGGCCCGCGCCCACGCCTCGACGTGCAGATAGTTCGTGTCCATGAGCGTCCCGTCCACGTCGAGCACCACGGTCTTGGCCATCGTTCTTCTCCTAGTGTCTTAGAATATGGGCATGAAAGAGCTTAGAGAAGTTCCCCTTAACGCCAGCGGATCAAACAGAGACGCCGCCCTGCGGGACGGCGCGGCCCTCGTCCGGCGAACCGGCAGGGGCCTCCTGCGCCTCACCGGCAAGGACCCCGTGGGCATGCTGAACGCCGTGCTCACCAACAGCGTCCCGCCCGGCGCCGACCCCGGCGCCTACGCCCTGCTCCTGAACCCCAAAGGACGCGTGCAGTCCGACCTCAGGGTCCTCCGGTCAGGGTCGGACGTCCTCGTGGACACCGAGCCGGAGGGCGCGGACGCGGCGCGCGAGATCCTGGGCCGCTACGCCCCCTTCTCACGCGTGAAACTCGAAGACCTCTCCGACGCCTGGTCCGTGCTCGGCCTCTACGGCCCGAGAGCCGGGGACCTGCTCGGCCTCGACCTCTCCGAACACCGGACGGCGGAGGTGGGGATCGGGGCCGAGACGCTGCTCGCCGCCGGCGTGGCCGCCCCGGTCCCCGGCTACGACCTCTTCGGCCCCACGGAGGCCGTTGCTCGCGCGGCAGAGCACCTCGCCGCCCTGGGGGCGGCCCCCGCTGGCCCCGACGCCTACGAGGCCGCCCGCGTCAGGGCCGGCGTCCCCCGCTTCGGGGCCGACCTGACGCCCGAGAACTTCCCCGGTGAGGCCGGCGTCCTCGACCGCGCCGTGGACTTCGGTAAGGGCTGCTACCCCGGCCAGGAGACCGTCGCCAGGATGCGCTACCGCGGCCACCCGAACAAGACCCTGCACAGGCTCTCCTACACGGGCGAGACCCTCGCGCCGAACACCCCCATCCTCCAGGGCGAGAAGCGGGTCGGCACCATAACCAGCGTCTCCCCCCTGCCGGAAGACGGAGCGTACCCCGCCCTCGGCTACCTCTCGCGCGGCGCGGACCTCGACGCGCCCATCGCGGCCGCGGGCCGCGAGGTCCGCGTTCTTGACCAGGTCTCGTGAAGGCGCCGGAAGCCTGCGAGAGCATCGAGGACGTGCGCGAGGCCATAGACGGCCTGGACCGCGAGATCCTGCACCTCCTCGGCCGCCGCGCCGGGTACGTCGCCGCCGCGGCCCCCTTCAAGACGGACCACAATAGCGTCCGCGCCCCCGAACGCCAGAAGGCCATGCTCGCCCGACGCCGCGGTTGGGCTGAGGAAGAAGGCCTGGACCCCGACTTCGCCGAAAGCCTCTACCGGAACATCGTCTCCCACTTCGTCGGCCGGGAGACGGACGACTGGCGCGAAGGCCGGGCCTGAGGTCGCGGCGCCCTATCGGGAACCGTTCCCGATAACTCCTGTTTCGGGGGGTGGTCGCGTGTTACAAGCGGGCTGTGGGGGCGCGGGCTGACAACGGCTCGCAGGAGGGGCCCCGGCGGTGTGATCGAGGTCACGAATCCTGCGTGTGGAGCGCGGTTTCGCGGGTTTCAAGAAATGTTCTTGGTTGTGATGCGTTTACGTTGTTGGGGTG
>JAUJMB010000275.1 GCA_030447045.1 Rubrobacteraceae bacterium
ACGTGCTCGTCGCGCGCAAGCTCGGGGCGCCGGACCAGCCCGAGTTCGGCATCGGCGCGGTGGCCCCCGGCGGGGTGCGCGTCCTCAACGAGTACGCTGTCCGGCGTCTCCGCATCCCGAGCGAGTACCTCGACCGGATCACGGCGCAGGAGACCGCCGAGGTCGAACGACGCCTGGAGCACTTCAGGGGGGACCGCCCGGAGACGCCCGTCGCCGGACGCACGGCCATCCTGGTGGACGACGGCCTCGCGACCGGCGTGACCGCCAGGGCCGCCGTCGAGGCGCTGCGCCTCAGGGGGCCGGGGCGCCTCGTCCTCGCCGCCCCCGTCTGCGCCGCCCAGACCGCAGAGCATCTCCGGCCCGAAGTCGACGACCTCGTCTGCCTCCGGTGCCCGCCCGACCTCGGGGCCATAGGCTTCTGGTACGCGGACTTCGACCAGACGGGCGACGAGGAGGTCGTCAGGTTGCTGGAAGACGCCCGCCAGAGGGGGCCCAATCCCGCAACAGACCGGTGAGAAGGACCACCCCACCCAGTACAATAAAGGGGATAGCCGAAAGCCAACCGCTGACGGCTGAAAGCTCGCCGAAGGGGTGAAACATGTGCGGCAGGTACACGTTGACGGCTCCCGTTGACCGTCTGGTCGCGGAGCTCGGGCTGGACGAGGTTAGGGCGGAACTCTCGCAGAACTTCAACGTCGCGCCGACGCAGTCCGTGGCGGCGGTCGTGGCCGAGGGCGGCAAGAGGCGGCTCGAGCTGCTCCGGTGGGGGCTCGTGCCCTCCTGGGCCGATGATCCGGAGATAGGGTCGCGCATGATCAACGCCCGTTCGGAGACCGCGCCCGAGAAACCCTCCTTCCGCAGCGCCTTTCGCCGCCGCCGGTGCCTCATACCGGCCGACGGCTTCTACGAGTGGAAGCGCGAAGAGGGGGGCAAGCAGCCCTTCTACATCCGCATGAAGGACGAGAGGCCCTTCGCCTTCGCCGGGCTCTGGGAGAGCTGGCACGACGACGAGGTCCGCTCGTGCGCCATCCTGACCACGCAGGCCAACGAGCTCGTCGGGGACGTCCACGAGAGGATGCCCGTGATCCTGCCCGCGGAGGACTACGAGGCCTGGCTCGACCCTGAGGCCGAGAGGGAGGAGCTGGCCTCCCTGCTCAGGCCCTACCCGGGGGACGACCTCGAGGCCTTCCCCGTGAGCCGCTTCGTCAACAGCCCCCGCAACAACGACGAGCGCTGCGTAGAGCCCGCCGCTTGACTCTAGCCGTCCGGGACGACGTAAGGGAGGCCACTCAGGCGGGCAGGCCGGTCGTGGCGCTGGAGTCCACCCTGATCTCCCACGGCCTGCCCCACCCGGACAACCTCGAGGTCGCCCGCGAGTCGGAGCGCCTGATCCGGGCCGAGGGCGCCGTCCCCGCCACCGTGGGCGTAATAGCCGGCACCCCGAAGGTCGGCCTGGACGAGGCCGAGCTCGAGCTCATGGCGACCGCCGGCGGCATCGAGAAGCTCTCCGCCAGGGACCTCCCCGTGGCCGCCGCCAAGGGCATCCACGGGGCGACGACGGTCGCCGCCACCGCGCACCTCGCCGCCATCGCCGGCGTGAGGCTCTTCGCCACGGGGGGCCTCGGGGGCGTCCACCGCGGGGCACGGGAGAGCTGGGACGTCTCCGCCGACCTCGCGGCCCTCGCCCGAACGCCGGTCGCGGTGGTCTGCTCCGGCGTGAAGTCCATCCTCGACGTGCCGGCCACCCTCGAGTACCTGGAGACCGCGGGCGTGCCCGTGGTGGGCTACCGCACCTTGCGGTTTCCCGGCTTCTACTTGACCGACTCTGGCCGGCCGGTCGACTGGTCGATCGAGGACGAGGACGAGGCCGCGCGCCTGGTCCTGGCGCTGGGGGAGCTCGGGCGCTCGGGGTTGGTGATCGCCAACCCGCTCTCTGTGGAGGACCAGCTCGATCCCGAGGTGCACGACCGCGCGTTGCGGGCCGGGCTAGAGGAGATGGAGCGCCGGGGGGTGCGGGGGAAGGACGTTACGCCCTTCCTCCTGGACCGTTTCGCGGAGGAGACGGGGGGCGAGAGCCTGCGGGTCAACAAGAAGATCATCCAGGGCAACGCCCGGCTCGCCGCCCGCATAGCCGTCTCGCTCGCCGGGCTCTCATAGGGGTGGCAGGCCCCCGGGTCCTGGTGGTGGGGGACCTACTCTACGACATGCTCGCCAAGACGGAAGGGGAGCTCTCCCTCGGCACCGACACCTTCATGCCGATCCGGGTCTCGGCCGGCGGCTCCGGCGCGAACGCCGCCGCGTGGCTGGCCCACTCGGGTATCGAGACCCGCTTCGTCGGCAGGGTCGGCGACGACGTCTTCGGCCGCTTTCTCGAAGGGGAGATGGAGCGGTCGGGCGTTGAGTCTCATCTGGCCCGCGACCCCTCGCTCGCCACCGGCAAGGTCTTCGTGCTGGTCGATGGTGAGGGGGAGCGGACCATGATCACGGACAGGGGCGCGGGCGAGGCCCTGGGCCCGGCCGACCTCTCCGAGACGCTCTTCACCGCGGGACACCTCCACCTCTCCGGCTACACCCTCTCCGGCGGCAGCCGCCGCGAGACCGCCCTTATGGCGCTGCGTCTCGCCCGCGCGGCGGGCATGACCGTCTCCGTGGACCCCTCCTCCGTCCCCCTGCTCCGCTCCGTCGGCCCCGACCGCTTCCTCGAATGGACCCGCGGGGTGGACCTCCTCTTCCCGAACCTCCCGGAGGGCGAGATCCTTACCGGCGAGGCCGAGCCGGGCCGCATCCTCCAGAAGCTGCTGCCGTACTATTCCGCCGTCGTCCTCAAGC
>JAUJMB010000053.1 GCA_030447045.1 Rubrobacteraceae bacterium
AATCGTCTCTCGCCACCCGCGCTGCTCTTCACAGGTCCTCCGCAACTCGGTCTAGGATACCTTCGATGCCCCTATTCTCCGGGTGGACCGCGCCGGGCACATCTGCCAGGCGGGCATTTATCCCCGACCCCTAAAGGTGCGAGGGTTCCGGACCATCCGGGGAGACGCCGGGCTTTAGCGTCCCGCCGCTTCCTTTGCCCGGAGGAACGCGTCGTAGTCGCCCGTAAAGAAGTGCTCTTCGCCGTTGGCCTTGAGCACGTAGTAGAGGTTGCCGGTCTCGGCGGGGTTTATGGCGGCCCGGAGGGATTGCAGGCTCGGGCTGCAGATCGGGCCCGGCGGGAGGCCCGTGTTCTCGTAGGTGTTGTAGGGGGAGTCGACCTCCAGGTCCGCGTAGGAGAGGCTCTCCTTCGGCCGCTTGAGGGCGTATTGGATGGTGGCGTCGATCTGGAGGGGCATGCCCCTCTGGATCCTGTTGTATATGACCGAGGCGATCACGGGCCGCTCCCCGGCGTTCGCCGACTCCTTCTCTATGAGCGAGGCCACGGTCACGAGCTCGTGCTCGGTCAGGTTCAGCCGCTTCTCGGCGCCGGCCACGTCTAGCCCTTCGGTCTCTATCAGGTACTGCCCGAGCATCCGGTCCACGACCTGCGGGGCCGTCACCCCCTCCTCGAAGTCGTAGCGCCGCGGGAACAGGTAGCCCTCTGTGGTCTCTATGGCCTCGTCCTCGAGGAAGGCGTAGCCGTAGTCCGTCCGGCGGGCGGCGGCCTCGAACTCCCGGGCCGGTATCTCCGTCCCCTCGGCGACCGCCCGGGCCGTCTCTGGCAACGTGAGCCCCTCCGGCAGGGTGACGGAGACGCTAGGTACGGCCCTCCCGGCCGTCAGCTTCTGGAGGATGGCGTCGGTGTCGGCCCCCGGGCTGAAGGTGTAGCGCCCGGTCATGATGCTCGCGTCGCTCTTGCCGTCCACGCGGGCCTCGATCTTGAAGACGAGCGCGCTCTTGATCACGCCGGCCTCCTCGAGCTTGGCGGCCACAGTGGAGAGGGTGTCGCCCTTGACGACCTCCACGCCGACCGGACGCTCCGCCTCCTCGGCGCCGCCCGCGACGGCCGAGGTGTAGATAAAGTAGACCGCCGCCACGACGCCCACCAGGAGGAGCAGGCCGAGGACGGTGGGGCCAACGCCGGAGCGGCGCTTCCTGCGGCGTCTCTTCTCCCTGGCCGACTGCAGCGCGTCGAGCCTGGCCTCTAGCTCGGCGCGGTCCTCGTGGCTGCTCCTGTCGTAGCGCTTCAGAGGTCCCCCCTCCTCGCCAGGTACTCTTGCAGCATCCCGGCGGCGGCCAAATGGTCCACCCGGACGCGCTTCCCCTTCTTCTTTCTCCCGCCGGCGGCGGCCACGCGGGTCGTCAGCCGCTCGTCCCACTCGACGAAGCGCACGTTGGGAAACTCCCGCCGCAACCCGGCAAGTGTATCCAAAACCCTCCGCGCCTGCGGCCCGAGCTCCCCGGCGAGCGTCTTCGGCATCCCGACGACGACCTCGCGCACGTCCTCCCTCTCGAAGAGCAGCGCGAGGTACTCCGTCAGGTCCGCGGTCGGGACGACCTCGAGCGGGGTGGCCAGCACCCGGCCGGGGTCAGAGAGGGCCACGCCGGTACGCACCGTGCCCGGGTCCAGCGCGGCGACGCGGCCGGCCCCTTCCAGGGCTACCCCGTACCGGAGAGGGTGCGGCCCAGGATCTCGCGCGCCCTGGCGAGCGCGTCGGGAATCGCCTCCAGGTTGCCGCCGCCGGCCTGGGCCATCGTAGCACCACCCCCGCCGCCTCCGCCCAAGACCTCCGAGACCTCCCGCACGATGTCCCCGGCCCGCACCTTCCCGCCGACCTCGGGGTGGAGGTTGGCGATCAGGACGGCCTTGCCGTCGAGGTCCGCGGCCAGGACCACGGCAGACGGGCCGCCGAGGCGGTTCTTTACGTCGTCGGAGATCTGGCGCAGGCCCTTCACGTCCGCCGCGACGACCTGCCCGGTGACGACCCTCGCCCCGTCCACCCTCTCCGCCCCCTCGACGAGCGCCCCCACCTCGCCGAGGCCCTGCTCGAGCGCCTCCTTGCGGGCCGCCTCGCGCCCCTGCCTGGCCTCCCGGCGCAGGGCGTCCACGGCCTCTGGCAGGCCCTCGACGGGGACGCGCAGGGAGGCCGCGAGCCCCTCCGTCCGCTCGGCCGTCTCCGTCAGGTAGAAGAGCGCCTCGCGGCCGGTTACCACCTCTATGCGGTAGAGGTCGGCGCCGTGCTTCCTGTTGGAGATCACCTTGAAGGCCCCGACCTCGGCGGTGCCGCGCACGTGCGTGCCGCCGCAGAGCTCGCGGGAGAAGCCGTCCACCTCGACCACGCGCACGAGGTCGCCGTACTTCTCGCCGAAGAGCATCATCGCGCCGAGCTCGCGGGCCTCCTCGAGCGTGGTCGTGAAGTAGCGCACCGGCTGGTTCTCCGTGATCTTGAGCAGGCACTGCTCCTGCACGCGCCGGATCTGCTCCTCGCTCACCCTGCCGCTGTGGCGGTAGTCGAAGCGGAGCCGGTCGGGACCCACGTAGCTGCCGGCCTGCACGACGTCCTGCCCGAGCTCCGCCCGCAGGGCCCAGTGGAGGATGTGGGTGGCGGTGTGGTTGGCCTCGATCTGCTGCCGGCGGACCCTGTTGATGGAGGCCGTCACGGCGTCGCCGACGGCGAAGCCGTCGCGCTCGACCCTCGCCCGGAGCACCTGGTAGCCACCGGCCGGGACCACGTCGAAGACCTCGAGCTGGCCGCGCTCCGAGGAAATCCAACCCTCGTCCGCGACCTGCCCGCCGCCCGTGGCGTAGAACGGGTTCTCGGCGAGCACCACCGAGACCTCGCCCGGGGCCTCGGGCGAGTCCTCATACGCGACGATCCTCGTCTCCACCCGCTCCCGCTCGTAGCCGACGAACCGGCTCCGGATCTCCTCCCCGCCGAACGCGGCGACCGCCCTGTCGTAGCCCTGGGCGGCCGCCCTGGCGCGGCTCCTCTGGGCGTCCATGGCGGCCTCGTAGCCGGCCTCGTCCAGCGAGACGCCCCGCTCGGCGAGCACCTCGCGGGTCACCTCGACCGGAAAACCGTAGGTGTCGTGCAGCGTGAAAGCCACGTCGCCCGGGAAGTTCCCGCCCTCCAGCCGCGAGAGCTCGGACTCCAAGAGCTCCTTGCCTGACTCGTAGATCTGGATGAACCGGGTGGCCTCGCGCTGCACGATCTCGTCTATCTGCGCCCTCGACTCGGTGAGCTCGCGGTAGAAGTCGCCCATCGAGTCGACCACAGCCGTTACCAGCCCCGCGAGGAACGGGACGGGGCTCATCTCCCGCTCGCTGTTCGGCCACACCCTTATGCGGACCTCGCGGGTGGCCCGGCGTATTATGCGCCTGAGCACGTACTCGCGTCCCTGGTTGCCGGGCCTGACGCCGTCTGCGACGAGGAAGGCTATGGCGCGGGCGTGGTCGGCGAGGATGTGGAGGGCGCGGTCGAGCGCCTCCGTCTGGCCGAGGGAGATGCCGCTCCCCTCGCGGACCTTCTCGAAGACCGGCGCGTACAGGTCGGTGCCGTAGACGGAACGCTGGCCCTGCACCACGGCGGCGGTCCGCTCCAGCCCCATCCCCGTGTCTATGCCCGTCTTGGCCAGGGGGACGAGCGTGCCGTCCGTGCGCTGCTCGTACTGGTTAAAGACGAGGTTCCAGATCTCCAGGAAGCGCGGGTCGCCCTCGTCGCCGCCGGGGCCGTACTTCGGATCCTCAAGCGGGTCGCCGAGGCCGAACTCCTCGCCGTAGTCGAAGTAGACCTCAGAGCACGGCCCGCACGGGCCGGAGTCGCCGGGCGGGCCCCACCAGTTCTCGCTCTTGGGGAGGCCGAAGATCCTGTGCTCCGGGACGCCGACGTCCATCCAGAGGCGCTTGGCTTCGAGGTCCTCGGGCGCGTCCTCGTCGCCCTCGAAGATCGTGACCCAGAGCCGCTCGGGGGCGAGGCCGAGCTCGCCGGTGAGGAACTGCCAGGCGTACTCGACGGCCTCCTTCTTGAAGTAGTCCCCGAACGAGAAGTTGCCCATCATCTCGAAGAAGGTGAGGTGGCTCGGGTCGCCGACCTCCTCGATGTCCTGGGTGCGGAAGCACTTCTGGGCGCTCACGGCGCGCGGCGAGGGCGGCTTCTCCTCGCCGGTAAAGAAGGTGATGAACTGCTGCATGCCGGCGGTGGTCAGGAGGACGGTCGGGTCGTTGTAGGGGATCAGGGACGAGCTCGGGTAGACCCTGTGATCCCGCCTCTCGAAAAAATCCAGGAACCGGCGTCGGATCTCACTGCTCTGCATGGGCCCCGTCCGAGGTCGTGGTGGTCGTCGTGTTCAGGTGTCCGTTCTCCATCTCCGTAAGCTCGGCCCGCAGGTCCTGCAGGGCCCGCCGGAGCAGGCGCGAGACGTGCATCTGGCTCACCCCGATGCGGTCGGCTATCTCCGTCTGGGTCTTGCCCTCGTTGAACCGGAGCTTGAGGATCTGCTGCTGCTGCTCCCTGAGCCCGTTCACCGCCCTCTGCAGGAGTATCTTGTCCTCCAGGCCCTCTATGGGCGAGTCGCCGTCGGCCTGCAGGTCCATGATGGTGTCGCCCTCGCGCTCGTCGGGGCTCACCGGGGCGTCCAGGCTCGCGGTGTTGTAGGCCCGCCCGAGGGTGAGCGCCTCGGCCACGCTCTCCTCGTCGGCCTCAAGAACCACCGAGAGCTCCCGGATCGTGGGCGAGCGGCCGTTCCTGACGGTCTGGTCGCGGATGGCTTCCTTGGCCGACTGCCTGAGCTCCTGCAGGCCGCGGGGCACCCGCATCGCCCAGCCCTTGTCGCGGAAGTAGCGCTTGATCTCGCCGAGGATGTTCGGCGTGGCGTAGGTGGAGAACTCTATCCTCCGGTCCACGTCGAAGCGGTCGACCGCCTTGATGAGCCCGACGGAGGCCACCTGCACCAGGTCGTCGACGGGCTCCCCGCGCCCGGCGAACTTGCGGGCCAGGAACTCCGCGAGGGGCAGCTGCTCCTGTATGACCTTCTCCCGCGCGGCCCTGTCGCCGTGCTTGTGGTACCGGGTCAGCAGGCGCCTGGTCCGCGCCTTGTCCGGCCGCCTGTACCTCCGGCTCACGAAACCAGCTCTACTACCGTCCGCCAGTGCCGTCCCTCTTCGCCCTCTGGCTCCTCGACCTCGGCCACGACCCCGTCGTCGGCGAGCGCGAAGCGGTACCGGGTCGGCGCGTCGTCCGCGTGGAAGTCCTCGAGCAGGGAGACCGCCTCGTCGAGGCCCCCGACGCCGACCTTGGCCCTGGCGGCCATGCCCGCCATCACCAGCCCCACGCACGAGCGCAACTCCCCGTGCGGCGGTAGGGTCAGGTATGCGTACTGCTGGTCACCTTCGGGGGTCAAACGTCTTCCTCCTCTTTATAGGGTCTAATGGTCTCGTTAGCGTTCGGGTGTCTCGGGTAGCGCGACCGGCGCCTCCCCGGCCGGCGCCGGCGGCGTCTCGGCCGGGGCCGCCCCCTCCAGGCGGGCGGCCTGCCCGGAGTGGGCCCTGTCGTGCTGCTGGAGGTCGCGCAGGATCTCCTCCTTGCGGGAGGAGGAGGCCTCGCGGGCGGCCGAAACCGCGGTCTCGTAGCGGCGGCGCACGTTCGCCGGCAGGTCGCGGGCGGTCTTCGGCAGGTTCTTGCGGGCCTCCTCGCTCGTGGCGTAGATGGTCCCGGCCACGCCGAGGATCACGCCGGCGGCCACCTTGCCCCAGGTGTTCATTCCGCCCCCCCATCGGTGCGCTTCTCCCCGGTCAGGAACGTGCTGATGCCGCGCGAGAGGCCGGCGGTCGCCGAGGAGACCTTGATCACGCCGCCGCGCACCCCGCGGGTTATGACGGTCGTGGTCTGGTCGAGCTCGTCGGTCATGCCGGCGACGTCGCCGACGGCCTCGTCGAGCTGGGAGAGCTGGCTGTTTATGTTGTCCACCGTGGTGTGGGTCTTGCCGATGAGGGGCACCACCTGCTCGGAGACGTCCCGGATGGACTTCTCCGTGGTCGAGAAGATCCGGGCGAGCCGCAAGAAGGCCCACGCGAGCAGGAAGAACGCAACCGCGACCCCCGCGTACAGCAAACCCTTCATCAGTTCTACGAAAAGGTCCAAAACCCCTTCACACCTCCGTCGAAACTACCCGCGAACCCGCATTATAACCGGGATGGCCCCCGACACACGGCCCTCTCACTCCCCGCGCCGTACGACCCCGCCGGCCACCACCCGATCCCCGTCTGCGGTGTAGAAGACCGCGGACTGCCCGGCCGCAACGCCCATCACGGGCTCCTCCAGGCGCGCGACCCAGCCCCCCTCCCCGTCCTCCTCGACCCGGCACGGCACGGGAGCGGAGTTGTACCGCACCTGCACGGCCCGGGCCTCCTCCATCGGCAGGAAGCGGTTGAGGCCGCCTACCCTCACCTCGCGCACCTCCAGGTCCCTGCGACGCCCCACGACGACCTGCTTGCTCTCCGGACGGACCTCGGTGACGTAGAGCGGGGTCGGGGCGGAGACCCCGATGCCGCGCCGCTGGCCCACGGTAAAGTCCACCACGCCCGCGTGGCGGCCGAGGACCGCGCCGGCTCGGTCCACCACGTCGCCGGGCTCGGCGGAGACGGTCTTGCGCACGAACCGGCGGTAGTCGCCGTCGGGGATAAAGCAGATGTCCTGGCTCTCGGGGGTGTAGGCGACGGCGAGGCCGCGGTCCTCGGCGATGCCGCGCACCTCCGTCTTGCGGTACTCGCCGAGCGGGAAGACGGCCCGGGCGAGGAGCTCTCTCGGTATCGGCCACAGCACGTAGGTCTGGTCCTTGCTCTCGTCCACGGGCCGCGCCAGGCTCGGGCCCTCCCCCACCCTGGCGTAGTGGCCGGTCGCGACACCGCGGAAACCGAGCTCGTCCGCGAGGAACGCCGCGGCGTGAAACTTCACGTGGGCGTTGCAACTGACGCACGGGTTCGGGGTGCGCCCCTCTTCGTAGGACCCGACAAAGTCGCGCATGACGCGCTTGTCGAAGAGCTCTTTGAGGTTCAGCGTGAAGTGCGGCAGGCCCATCCTGTGCGCCGTGTCCCTGGCGAAGAGCACGGTGTCGGGCGAGCAGCACGACCGGCTGCCCTTCTCGCCGTCGTGCAGCCGGAACGTGACGGCCGCCACGTCGTGGCCGGCCTCCTTGAGCAGCAGCGCCGTCACGGCGGAGTCGACCCCGCCGCTCATCGCCGCCACCACCCCGTTCGGGTCCCCGTCGCCCCCGCCGGCGTATCCTTCGAGCAGTCCCGCCCCCGCCGTGCGGGTCCAGTGGTCCTCGAACGCCTTGTGCAGGGCGTCGAGCACCAGCGTCAGCGCGTGCCCCTTGCCCTCTGGCAGCGGGCCGCCGAGCGCCCCCTCGACGTCGGCCTTGGAGACCCTGGCGGCGTCGAGCAGGCCCTTCCCAAGCACCAGCTCCGTGAGTGCCGAGCCCGCCGCGACGCACGCCGCGCACCCGAAGACCTCGTATCTGACGTCCTCCACGACGTTCTCGCGCACCAGGACCGTGAACCCCGCGACGTCCCCGCAGGCCGCATCCCCAGACTCGCCCCTCCCGGAGGGGTCTTCGAGGCGTCCGGCGTTGCGGGGGCTGACGAGGTGGTCTATTACGAGTGGGTTGTAGGCTCCAGGCATCAGGCTTCAGGCCCCAGGTGGCCGATGCGGAGTGGGCAGAGACATCTCTCGCCTCTGGCCGGTGTGGTGTGGCTCAAATTCACGGGTGAAACGTTCTCCTTTGTTCTCGCCGCCGGTTTCCTTCCTCGGGCGGCTGATGCCTGAAACCCGAAGCCTAACCCGCGTAGAGCGGTGATACCTTGCGGAGGCGCCCGACGGCCTCCGCGAAGGCCGCGAGGAAGCCCTCGACCTCTTGCCTGGTGTTGTCCTTACCGACCGTGATCCTGGCCGCCGAGAGGGCGTCCTCTTCGTCCCGGCCGAGCGCGAGCAGCAACCCCGAAGGCCGGTCGCCGCCGCCCGAGCACGCCGACCCGCTCCCGATGGCGTAGCCGAGGGCGTCGAGCACGAGCACGAGGCTCTCCGCCCCGACACCGCGCACCGAGACGTGGGCGTTGTTGGAGAGCCGGCGCTCGGGATGCCCGTTAAGCTCAACGTCGGGCAGGGCGAGGAGGCCTTCTATAAGCCGGTCGCGCAGCTCGGTCTCGTGTTCCGTCCTCCGGTCCAGCTCGTCGCGCGCGAGGTCCGCCGCCGCCCCGAGGCCGACTATGCCGGCGACGTTCTCCGTGCCGCTCCTCAGGCCCCCCTCCTGCCCGCCGCCGAAGAGGACCGGCCCGATCGGCGTACCCCCGCGCACGTAGAGCGCGCCGACGCCCTGGGGGCCGTAGATCTTGTGCCCCGAGATGGCGAGAGTAGAGACCCCCGCCTCCCCCACGTCGATAGCTTCCCTGCCGGCCGCCTGCACCGCGTCGGCGTGGAACGGCACGCCCCGCCGCGCGCACTCGGCGGCGAGCTCGCGGACGGGCTGCACGGTGCCGACCTCGTTGTTGGCCCACATCACCGCCGCCAGTGCCGTGTCCGGACGGAGGGCACGGGCGAACTCGTCCACGTCGATTAGGCCGTGCCCGTCCACCCCGAGCCAGGTGACCTCGAAGCCCTCCGCCTCCAGTTGGCGGGCGGCCTCGCGCACGGCTGGGTGCTCTACCTCGGAGACGACGAGGTGGCGTCGGTCCGGGCCGGCGGCGCGGGCGATGCCCAGGACGGCGAGGCAGTCGGCCTCCGTGCCCCCCGCCGTAAAGAAGACCTCGGCGGCAGACGCGCCGACAAGGGCGGCCACCGATTCGCGGGCGCGCTCGACGGCGGCCCGGGCGGCGGCGCCGCGGGCGTGGATCGAGGACGGGTTACCCCGGCCGGCGCCGAGGTGCGGAAGCATGGCCTCCAGCACCCGCGGCTCCAGGGGCGTGGTGGCGGCGTTGTCCAGGTAGACGGTGTCCTGCATGGCCAGGCTAGTGTATCTCACGGGGGGGAAATTTCAGCCGCAGAGCGGGTTTGCGGGCTAGATGGTCACCGTCGAGGCGACCGCGCCGCCGGGGTCGAGGAGCGCCACCTGGTCCCCGGGCGCCAGGTCCAGGTCCGTGCCGCCCTCGAAGGTGCCCGCGACCTGCTCCCCGTCGGCATCCACCACGTCCGGGACGCGGCCGACGGAGGCGCTGGCCTGGGGTGGGATCCTGATGTCGCTGTTCACCGTAACCTGCGGCGCGTCGGGGTCGACCTGGGCGTCCTCGGGGCTCAGCACCCGCAAGGTGTAGCCCTGGAGGTTGACCGCCCTCTCCGTGCGGTTCTGGACGCTGAAGAACTCGATGCCGCCCCCGTCCTCCGTGAGCTCGACCGTCTCGACGACGACGTCGACGTCGCTCGTGTTGTCCTCGACCTCGACGGCGGCCAAATCGAAGAGCGCCTGGCTCAGGACCGCCTGCGGGGTGTAGCCCTGGAAGAGGTTCGTGATCACGTACCGCCCGTCGGAGGTCGGCGCGAGCATCGCGACGAAGGGCGTGATACCGACCTCCAGCTGCGCGGCGAGCGTGCCGTACTCCCCCTCCTGCAACTCCCCCTCCCCGGCCGCCGAACCCGGATTGGAGATGTCGTAGCTGAAGAACTCTATGGTGGGGTACTGGACCCTCAGCTCCTCCATCGCGTCCCGCATCTGGCGGTCCACCGAGAGGCCCTGCGGGTAATCGAGGGCGTCCTCGTCGAGCTTGTAGAACTGGACCGCGATCCTGGCCCGCCGGCCGTAGGCCTCGCTGAAGTTCGGTGGGACGGGCTGCGAGGTGTTGAGATCGAAGGTTGGGTCGGCGACGGTCTCGGCCTGCCCCGTGCCGACGGCCACCCCGGACTGGGCCCCGGGGTCCACCGCAGGCGCCGTCTGGGCCGGGGGCGGCGTCGCCGGCTCCTCCGGCACGCTCGCCTCTTCTTCGCCGCCGCCGCACGCGGTCAGGGCGAGGATCACGCAGAGGAGGGTCGCGAGCACGACGGGCCGTACGGAAGATCTCTTGGCGCCGATGCCTGCTCTCAACCTCTCCCCCGGCCGCCCACCGATGATCGTGGCCCGCCGACGCGTCCCCGGCCGGACCTGCGCTAACTTAGCACGGGGGCCAGGAGCACGCAACGAGCGTGCACGCCGCCCGCCCCGGCCGTCGGGGCCGCCTTTTTCGGCTAACATTGGACTATTCCACGCCCACCGGACCC
>JAUJMB010000276.1 GCA_030447045.1 Rubrobacteraceae bacterium
GGCCGTGGCCCACTCGGACGTGCCGGCGGTAAGGGGCCTCCTCTACGGCGTGCAGCCCGTCGTCATAGCCATAGTGGTGGAGGCCGTGATGCGCATAGGCAAGCGGGCCCTCGGACACGCCGCGCTGTGGGCCTTCGCGGTGGCGGCCTTCGTCGCGCTGTACTTTCTCTCCGTCCCGTTCCCCCTGGTGGTGGTCGCCGCCGCCGTCGGCGGGGTGGTCTTGCAACGCTTCGTCCCGGACGCGTTCAGGGGCGGGGGACACGGCGGAACGGAGGGGGAGCCGGCCGTGGACCGGGCCGCCCCCTCTGCGCGGCCGTCGGCGCTGCGCAATTTGAGGCTGGTGGGCATCTTCTTCGTGTTGTGGGCCGTGCCGGTTGGGGCGATATGGCTCTGGCGCGGTGGGGAGGACGTGCTCGTGCGGGAGGCCCTGTTCTTCACGGGGGCCGCGTTCGTGACCTTCGGCGGGGCCTACGCGGTCCTGAGCTACATCTCCAACGTCGCCGTCAACGGCTACGGTTGGCTGACGGCCGACCAGATGGTGCAGGGGCTCGGGCTCGCTGAGTCCACGCCGGGGCCGCTCATCATGGTCACCCAGTACGTTGGGTTCCTGGGAGCGTGGAACAAGGCGCCGGACGGCTTTGACCCCCTCCTCTACGGGACGCTCGGCGCGTTGCTGACGACCTACGTCACGTTTCTGCCGTGTTTCCTGTTCATCTTCCTGCTCGCCCCGTACATCGAGCTGCTGGCGGGCAACAGGAGGATCCGGGCCGCCCTGACGGGGGTAACCGCCGCGGTGGTCGGCGTGATCGCCAACCTGGCGGTCTTTTTCGCCGGGCGGGTGCTTTTCCCCGACGGGGTCTCTTTGGGCGGCCTCGACGTCTTCGCCCTGGTCGTCGCGGTGGCCTCGTTCGTGGTCCTGCAGAGGTTCAAGGTCCCCATCTACTTGATGGTGCCGGCCGGCGCCCTGCTCGGCATGGCGTGGACGCTCCTGTAAGGGAAAGTGCGCGGACGGGGCCGGCGGACGCTGGCTCGTCTTGATCTAGCGCTTGCCGCGAGACCGTTCCTGCCACGGGGCCGTCGCCTGCCGCAACCTGAAGGGCTCCCTCTCTACATCCGCCACCAGCTCCGGACCCTGCCCGGGAATTAGCCCGGAGAGTCCTAGAAGGGGCGGCTCACGCCGCCCGTCGGGCGGACCACCAGGACGGGGCAGTGGGCGTGGCGGACGACGGAGTCCGCGACGTTACCGAGGACGGCCCGTTTCATCCCACCGAAACCGCGGCTTCCTATCACGATCAGGCCGGCGCCGATGTCCTCGGCCAGGTGGACGATGGCCTCGTCGCGGCGCTCGTCCATCTTCAGGTGGGCGATCGCGACGGTGCCGCCGGCCTCCTCGATCTTCCTTACCTGCTCGTCGAGCACCTCCTGGGCCTCGCGCTTGAGGTCCTCGCCCGCCTCTTCGGCGTAGACCCTGTAGATGGCCGAGGCGGGAAACGTGCGGCCGACGGCGACGACGTGCAGCCGCGAGCCCGTGCTCTGCGCGAGGTCTACCGCCGTCATGGCCGCAAGGTTGGCGTGCTCGGAACCGTCGGTGGCGAGCAGGATGCGCGTCGGAAAGATACCCACTCCGTCCCCTTCCTCAGCCCCGCCGCACGCCCTTCTTGGGGGAACCCTACACCGGCTCGTCGCGCGGCTCGACGAGGACCTCGTTTACGGCGACGTGCTCCGGCTGCGACAGGGCGTAGACAATGGAGGCGGCGACGTCTTCGGGGTCCAGGACTCTCGCCCCGCTCGGTTGGCCGAACCGCTCAAGCGCCTCCTCGTCCCCGCTCAGGTTCAGCAGGTCCGTCGCCACGTTGCCGGGCTGGACGGTCGTCACCTTGACGCCCGTGCCCGCGGTCTCCAACCTCAGCCCCTTGGAGAGGGCCTCGACAAAGAACTTGCTCGCTGAGTACACGGCGAGGCCTGGAAAGACCACGCGCGCCGCGTTCGATGAGACGGTGACGATGTGACCCCGGCCGCGCTCGAGCATCGCGGGGAGTACAGCGCCGACGCAGTTCATCGCCCCCTTGCAGTTGACCTCGACGGTCCGCTCCCACTCCTCGGCGCGAACGTTCTTCATCAGCGTGTAGTACATGACCCCCGCGCAGTTGACGAGCGCGTCCACCGGCCCGAGCTCGTCCTCCGCGCGCCCCACCAGCGCCCCCACCTGGCTCCGGTCCGTAATGTCGGTGGGGCAGACGAGGCTCTCCGTGCCGGCCGCGAGCCCGGCCCGCACCCCCCGCAGCGCGTCCTCGCGCCGGGCCGCGAGCGCCACCTTCGCGCCCTCCCCGGAGAGCATCTTCGCGACGGCGGCCCCGATGCCGCTCGACGCCCCCGTCACCACGACGACGCGTCCCCGCAGAGTGCCGTTCAACGGAGGGCGCTCCCGAAGAGATCCCACCGGCCAGACGTAGCCGGCAGAGGCCCCCCAACCATCCCCGAAACCCGAAGCCTCCCTACCTGTTGCTCCAGTTGTACTCGGTGTCGGGGGAGGGGGTCCAGAGGTAGCCGTAGAACTCGAGCTTCTCTATGACCTTGCGGGCGCTCTCCTCGGGGGATTCCTCGGCCGTCTTGAGGACGAGGTCGGGGGCAGCGGGGGGCTCGTAGGGGTCCGAGACGCCGGTGAACTGCTCGATCTCCCCGGACATCGCCTTCGCGTAGAGGCCCTTGACGTCGCGCTCGGCGCAGACCTCCAGCGGCGCGTCCACGAAGACCTCGACAAAGTCCACGATCCTGCGCCTCACCTGGTCGCGGGCCTCCTTGTAGGGGGAGATGGC
>JAUJMB010000277.1 GCA_030447045.1 Rubrobacteraceae bacterium
CGTTTGCCTGGTGCGGGATGACGAACTGGACGTCGTCGGGGGTGAGGCCGTTGCGCGAGAGCAGCTTCTCGAACATCTCCGGCAGGATGCGGACGGCGAACTTGAAGACCTCCCGGCCGTTCTGGTAGAGCTTGTTCGGGTCGCCGGGCTGGCCGGCGCGGCCGAGCGGGGCGCCCCTCCCGTCGGCGCCGAGGATGTGGTCCACGAAGCCCGACTCGCCGTCGCCCGCGTCGAGAACCACGGCCCCGGCCCCGTCCCCGAAGAGGACGGCCGTGGACCGCTCCGTCTGGTCCACGATCGTGCTCATGGCGTCGGCGCCGATGAGGAGTACGCGGCCGGCCTGCCCCGACCCGAGCATGGCGGTGGCGACGGAGGCCGCGTAGGAGAAACCGGAGCAGGCGGCGGCGAGGTCCATCGCGCCCACGCCCGCGGCCCCGACGCTCTCCCCCACCAGGCACGCCACGGACGGCATGGACTCTGGCGCCGTCGAGGTGCCGCAGACGACGAGGTCTATGGTGCTCCCGTCTATGCCAGCGTGTTCCACGGCTTGGCGGGCGGCCGAGACCGCGAGGGTCGCGCAGGTCTCGTCCTCGCCTACAAAGCGCCGCTCGCGGATGCCGGTGCGCGTCGAGATCCAGTCGTCTGTGGTGTCCAGGACGCCTTCGAGGTCGCTGTTGGTAACGACCCGGCTCCCGAGCGCCCGGCCGGCCCCGACGATCTTGCCCACGGGCCCGCCGTTCATACGGCCTCCCCCGGGGCGCGGGCCGCGTCCAGGGCCTCCGCAAGCGCCCCGATCAGGCCTTCCCCCGAGCGGGAGATGCCGACGAGCGCGTTCTCGACGCCCCTGGCGCGGGAATTGCCGTGCCCGATCACGACCGGGCCCCGCACGCCCAGGAGGAACGAGCCCCCGTAGTTCTCCGGGTCCACCTGGTCCCTTATGCCAACGAGCCGGGGCTTCAGCGCCGCGCCGGCGAGCTTGCCGACGAGATCCCCCGTGACGGCCGAACGGACCATCCCGAGCACCTCCCGCGCGACGCCCTCGGCGGTCTTGAGCATGACGTTGCCCGTGAAGCCGTCGGTTACCAGCACGTCGGCCACACCGGTCGCGACGTCCCTGCCCTCCACGTTGCCCACGAAGCGCACGCCGGAGCGCGAGATCAGCCCGTGGGCCTCTTTGGCGAGGTCCGTCCCCTTGCCGGACTCCTCGCCTACGTTGACGAGCCCGATCCGGGCGCGTTCCCCAAGCCCGAAGTATCTCTCCGCGAACACGCCGCCAAGGATAGCGAAATTGAGGAGGTCCTGCGGCCGGCACATCGTCGTCGCCCCGGCGTCAAGCAGGAGGACCGGGTTGGTTAGGGGCAGGACGGTGGAGATCGCGGGCCGGCGCACCCCGTCCATCCGGCCGATCCGCATCAGCGCCGCCGCCACGGTAGCCCCCGTGTTGCCCGCAGAGAAGAAGGCGTCGGCCTCCCCGGCGCGCACCATCTTCGCCGCGACCGAGACCCCGGCGTCGGGCCGCGCCCGGAGCGCCGCCGCGGGCTCCTCGTCCATCCCTACCGACCCGCCGGAATCTCTGAAGGTGATGTTCGGAGGCGCGTCGGAAGGCAGGTGGGGCCTTATCTCCGCCTCTGGCCCTACGAGGAGTATTTCGTCGTCATGGAGCCGCCTGGAGGCGGCGAGGGCGCCCGCCACGACCTCCCCGGGCGCGTTGTCGCCGCCGAGGGCGTCTACCGCGAGGCGCAACGCTCCGTCCGGAGGGCTCCGATTACTCCGCCGTCTCTACCGCGACCGCCGTGCGGCCCTTGTAGTAGCCACAGTTCGCGCAGACGCGGTGCGAGAGGTGGGGCTCCCCGCAGTTGGGGCAGGTCTGGAGGCCCGGGCCTTTCAACGCGTGGTGGGAGCGGCGCAGGTTCCTGCGCGCCTTGGACGTCTTCTTCTTCGGTACCGCCATGGTGCTACCTCCGCTCTCTCATACAATGCCGTTCCGCCCGCCGTCGAGGCGTCGTCTGCTCAGGTCCGGAACCGGCCCGCACGACGAATCGCCGCGGGCCGGTCGAGAATATAACCTACTTTGCTACCCCGGACCACGTTTCACCGCCAGGTGCCGGCCGGTGGCCGGGCCTAGAACCCGGAGACGGAGATGTCGTCGAGGCCGCGCCAGCGGGGGTCTACCTCGTCGCCCTCGTCGGCGGGGCGCACGGGCTCCGTGCCCTCCTTAAAGACCTGCATCGGGATCTCGTTCGGCAAGGTGCGCCCGGCGTAGCGTATAAGGTCCAGCGTCCAGTCCTCGACGGCGAGCTCCTCGTCGTCGGGCCCGGCGAGGAGCTCGGAGTCCCGGAACGCCAGCTGCAGCTCCACGGGCTCGAGGGTCCTGTCGCAGGTGGTAGCCAGCACGGTATCGACCCGCACGTCGAGGTGCAGGCCCTCCGAGACCTTCGTCACGGCGACGTCGGCTTCGGCGTGGGTAACTTCGTGGTGGCGGCCGTAGAGGTCGATGGAATCAGGCTCGAATTCGGCGTGGATCTCGTGCCTGTCGCCAACCTCGGCCCCCGGCTTTCTGAGGGGAATTCGGTTGTTCATGAGGCTAGTCTACCGCTTGTTACTGCTCCTGCACGCCCTGCAGTTTGGAGCGGCCGCGCTGGACGGCTTCGAGCAGTTTCCCGAGGTTGTCTTCGAGGTTGGCGAGGACCTCGTCGGCGTAGTCTTCGGCGCCGAGGCGTATCTCGCGCTCGCGCCGGCGGGCGTCCTCCATGATCTCCGCGCTCCGCTTCTCGGCGCGCTTGAGGACCTCCTCCTCGGAGGTGATCTTCTCGG
>JAUJMB010000054.1 GCA_030447045.1 Rubrobacteraceae bacterium
CCGCGGGCCCGGCCGTCCGCCACATCCTGGAGGCCTACTACGGCGTCGAGCAGTCCCCCGAGGACCCGCACCCGACGGGCACCCCGCCGATAGACCCCGCGGACCGCGCCTCCACCGAGGGCGCCGCGACCCCGGCCGAGTAGCCGCGTGCCCCTCCTCGCCTCGCTGCCGAGCCCGCCGTCCCCGATCATGTTCGAGGCGGGTCCGTTCGCCCTTCGCTACTACGGCCTGTGCATAGCTTTAGGCATCGTCGTCGCCACCTGGCTCACCGGCCGCGAGCTCGCCCGCAAGGGCTACGACCGGGAGCTGGCCCTCGACTCGCTCTTCTTTATAATCCCGCCCGGCTTCGTAGGCGCGCGGGCCTACCACGTCCTAACGGACTACGACCTCTACGCCGACGACCCGTGGCCCGGCGTGATCGCGGTCTGGAACGGGGGCCTTGGCATCTACGGCGGCGTCATCGGGGGGTTTATCGGGCTCCTCGTCTTCGCCCGCGTCCGGAACATCAGCGCCCTCGCCTTCGCCGACGCCGTGGCACCCGGCCTCGTCCTCGCGCAGGCCATCGGCCGCTGGGGCAACTACTTCAACCAGGAGCTCTTCGGCCGTCCCTCGCAGCTGCCGTGGGCCATCAGGATAAGCCCGGAGAACAGGCCGGAGGGGTTCGCCGACGCGGAGACCTTCCACCCCACGTTCCTCTACGAGAGCATCTGGAACGCGCTGGTGTGCCTGGTGCTGCTGTGGGTCGCCCGCCGCTTCGCCGGCTGGCTCAAGGACGGCGACCTCTTCCTGCTCTACGTCAGCCTCTACTCGACGGGGCGGTTCTTTATGGAGCTGCTCAGGATCGACCCCGCGTTCCTGATCGGGGGCACCATCCGTGGCAACCTGCTCGTGGCCACCGTCCTCGCCCTCGGCTTCGCCATGGTCCTGCTCCTCCGCCACTCGAGACCCCAGCGCAAACGCGCAGGCTAGGTTTCAGGAAACCGTCTTCGGACCATCTGACCAACGAGCCTGGATAGTCTTACCGGCGGCCCCGAGCGTGCCCGTCTAAACTTCGGGCGGAGGTCCTGCCCGAAACCTAGAGCCTGAAGCCCAAGATCCACATCCCGAGCAGCAGCGCCTCTACTCCGAGCACGATCAGGGCTGGCGTAAGGGCGCGCACGGCCTTGCGGCTGTAGACCGTGGGGGCGACGAGGTAGCCGAAGGCGAAGCCCCCGGCGAGGCCGCCCATGTGGGCGGTGTTGCTGACGTTCGGGATCGAGAGGCCGATGTAGAGGTTTATGGCCAGCAGGATCAGGAGCTGCCGGATCACGGGGTTCTGCCAAGAGAACGTTCCCCTGCGCAACGCGTACCCGAGGACGCCGCCGAGCAGCCCGAAGATGGCGCCGGAGGCCCCGACGGCCGGGGTGCCGAACCCGCCGAAGTACAGGTACGCGATGCCGCCAGAGAGCCCACTCAATAGGTAGAGCGCGAGGAAGCGGCCCCGCCCGAAGGCGTTCTCGACAAAGGAGCCGAGAAAGTAGAGGGAGAGCATGTTCAGGGCGAGGTGCAAAAACCCAGAGTGCAGAAAGACGCTGGAGACCAGGCGCCAGGCCTGCCCCTCGGCCACGAGCGCCGGGATCAGGGCGCCCCGGCCGAGGACCTCCATCGGTTGGGCCACGAGGGCGACGTTCCAGGGGATGAGGGCCGTGCCGAGGTACGCGACCCCGAGGTAGACGAGGACGCAGGCCGCTATGAGGCCGAAGGTTACCGGCAGGCGCTCTGCGCCGCGCCCGATCAGCGCCGCTTCACCTCGCGCGCCGCGTCCCCGACCTGCACCTTGGAGAGGTCCTGGAGGGGGCCGCCGAGCATGGACTCGAGGTCGGGGTCGCCGGGGGACCCGGCGCCGAAGCCCTGTATGCGCACGTCGTCGCCGAACATCTGGCCGAACATCCGCTGCAGGTTCTCCTGCATCTCCCCGATGTCCACGGCCCCGAACGGGCTACCGGCCGTCTGCTGCAGGCGGGCCACGGAGAGGCGCTCCTTTACCTCCGTGACCTCGGCCTGCGCCTTGACGTCCTCGACGGTCCCTAGGGTCTCGCCGGTGTCGGGGTCCCAGACCTCCTCGCCCTCGGGGGAGTAGACCTCGAAGACCATGCCGGTCCGTACGCCGTCGCTGCGTCCCCGGTTCAGCACGATCTCGTTGCTGCCAAGTATCTTCGCCACCTTGCCCTCGACCGCCATGTCACTCCCTTCGGCCGGCGGACCACCGCCGACGCCGCTGATGCCAATCGCTTCTCCGAAAGATTATATCTCTCACAACGTGGTCGTCCGCGCGCGTTAGAATCGTCGCCGTGCATGAGAGGACCAACAGCATCGGGCGCCACCTTCCGACCTCAGCGGGGCTCGGGAAGATGCTCCAGAATGCGGAAGACCTCGGATGCGAGACGGTCCAGGTCTTTATCTCCAACCCCCAAGGCTGGGCCGAGCCGGTCCTCCGTCCAGACGCGGGGGAGTTCGCCGCGGGAGCCCGCGAGCGCGGCATCTTCCCGACCGTCGCCCACGCGAAGTACCTGATCAACCTGGCATCCCCGAAGGAAGAACTCAGGGAGCGCTCGGTGCGCGCCCTCGCCGCCGAGCTTTCGGCCGCCGGGGAGATGGGGATAGACTTCGTGGTGGTCCACTCCGGCAGCCACGGCGGCGCCGGGGAGGAGAAAGGCCTGGACCGGCTCGTAGGAGGCCTGGAGCGCGCCAGGGAGCTCGCGGGGGCCTCCGGGCCGGCGGCGGAGCCGCTCGTCGAGAACTCCGTCGGCGCCGGGAGCCAGCTCTGCTGGACGTTCGACGCCCTGGGGGAGGTTACGCGACGGGCGGGGGTGCGGGCCTGCGTGGACACGGCCCACGCCTTCGTGGCCGGCTACGACCTCGCCATCTCCGGTGGACCCCGTCTCGTGGCCGAGGAGTTGCGGGCGGCGCTCGGGCACGCGGTGGGGCTCGTGCACCTCAACGACGCCAAAAACGAGCTCGGCAGCCACCGGGACGGGCACAGGAAGGTGGGGGAGGGCATGATCCCCGCCTCCTCCTGGGCCGAGTTCTTCGCCGCGCTCCCGGGGGTTCCTGCGGTCATGGAGACGCCGTACGAGGGGGCCGAGGCCGACGCGGAGGAGCTGCGGTTCGTCAAGGAGTTGGCCGGCGGGTTGCGCAAAGCGGCGGCCGGGGGATAGAATCTAGGCCGTGAAGACGCTCGAGATCACCCCGAAGAGCAAGGACGGCGACCTCCTCAGGGCCATCGGGGAGACCCTGCGCGCCGAGCGCACGGAGCGCGGGCTTACCCTCAAGCAGGTCGCCGAGGGCGCCCACGTCTCCGTCTCCTACCTCGCCGAGATCGAACGCGGCGAGAAGGACCCCTCGTCCAGGGTGCTCGAGAGCATCGCGGGCGGCCTCGAAGTGGAGATAAGCGAACTCCTCGTCCGCATCGCCTCCTCGCTCGAACCGGCGCCCGTCGTCCCGGTCGCAAGCTCCCTGGCCGCGTAGCAGCACGCTGGCTTCGCCAGCTTGTCAGCGCGCTACGGCTTCGCCTCCGCCCTCAGCCCGGCGCTGCGCGCCTCTCAGCACGCCGCCTGACGGCGGATTTCAGCAGTTGGCTAGTTATCAGTTCTCGCGCGTTCGTGGGGAGAGGGTTCAGGTGCTTTTATCGGGAGATGGTTTTTTATCTTGAGATGCGCGCTGGAGCGTGTTTTGTGAGGTCTTAGGGTCTTGTACGTATTCAGGCCGATAGAGCGGTCGGACGCGGAGGAGATCTCGCGCTGGCGCTACCCCGAGCCCTACGCCACGTACGATGGCGACCCTTCCTCCGTCCCGGGCCTGCTCGACCCCCGCTACAACTACCACGCCGTCACCGACCCCGACGGCGAGCTCGTCGGCTACTTCTGCTTCGGCGCGGACGCCACGGTACCGGCCGGCCGCCGGCTCGGCCTCTACGGCGGCGATGCCCTCGACGTCGGCCTCGGGATGCGGCCGGATCTCACCGGGCAGGGCCTCGGCCCGGACTTCGTGCGCGCCGGCCTCCGCTTCGCCCGGCGGACCTTCTCGCCCCCCGCCTTCCGCCTCACCGTCGCGGCCTCTAACCGGCGGGCCATCAAGGTCTACGAGGCCGCCGGCTTCGAGGCGGTCCGCTCCTTCGGGGACAGCGGAAACGAGTGGCTCCTCATGCAAAGACCGGCCTGACCGAGCCCTGAAGCCTCTCTAAGCGAAAAAGTAGGCGGCCATCACGCTCACGAAGTTGTACCCGGCGTGGGCGAGAAAGCTCGCGGTGGTGTTGAAGCGGCGTCGCAGGTAGCCGAGGCCAAGGGAGAGGACGAAGATGTAGCCGAGGAGCAGGGAGGGGCCGTACTGAACGTGCATCGAGGCGAAGAGTAGGGAGGTCGCGAAGATGCCCAAAGTCGGTTGGACCGCGCCGCGGAAAAGCGTCTCCTCGCCGAGGCCGGCGCCGACCCCGATGAGGAGCGCGAACACCACGGCCGCGCCGACGCCCATCCCCCGCGGATCGAAGAGGGTGCCCGAGATCTCCCCGACCTCCCTGTACAGCTCCGGCTGGAGCTCCCTGAACAGGTAATCCGCCCCGAGAGACACCGCGAAGGCCCCGACCACGAAGACCGCCACAACCCCGATCCCCTTCGGCCCGAGCGGCCCGTAGCCCAGGCGGGAGATGGTCTCACGCAGGCCGCGCCTGACGCCGGCGCCCACGCCGAGCACGGCGACCACGACGAAGGGGAGCTGGCTGGCGAGGAGCAGACCCACGGGGAGCCTGCCGCCCGTGCCGAGGGAGAAGACGCCGCTCTCCTCCAGCTGGTCGAAGCCCAGGATCCCGATCAGGTTGTTCGTCAGCAGCACCATCGCGAAGAGCCAGAGAGCGAGCAGGACGGGCGGGTCGGTCACGAACGTGGGCTGGCGCCGGCCGACGATCTTGAGCAGGGGCGGGACGCAGAGCGCCACCCCGACGACTCCAGCCGCAAGCACCGCCCCGGCCGTGATCGCCAGAAGCCCCGGCGGATACACCTCGGCCGGCACCTCACCCGAGAGCCTCGCCGCGCCCAGGAGCGCGCCAGCACCAAGCACCAGAAGCGAGGCGAAGAGCAGGACGATCCAGAGCGAGATCTCGGCCCGCCGGCTCCCCCTCGAATATTGCGCGAGCACGGCCAGCACACCGACGAACAGCGTAACCGCGAGCGAGGCGAGGAGGCTCTCCATAAGCACGGGAGAGGTTAGCACAAGAGAAAACCCGGGCCGCGCGAGATCCGCGTCCCGGGAACTATGCCTGGGCTAGGAAGGGGGAAAGCCCAGTACCCGCAATGTAAGGCAGCAAGGTAACATCCACGCTACTAGGGGATAACAAATGGGTAACAGGTCGTCAGTTTCAGGCGCCAGGCTACAGGTACCAGGGGTACCATCCGCGGTGCCTTGTTACGGTGCCACAATGCCGCCCGTTAGCAGCAAGCGACCGGTAACCTGCCCGATCAGTGGCGAGAACTACCGTGCACCTGATGCCTGAAACCTTCTCTTCACGGGTCTCTGTTCTCCGCGCTTTCGAGGCCTTCTAGTATGGGCCCGAGCTCCTCGTCGCGCGCGGCTTCGAACCCTTCGAGGGTGCTCGCTTCGCGGGCTATGGAGGCGAGGCGCGCGGTGAGGCCTGAGCCGTCCCTGGCGGCGAGGGCGCGCCAGGCGAGGAGGCGGTGGGGGCGCTCGAGGACCGCGGGCGCGGCGCCGGCCTCCAGCAGGCCTTCGAGGGCGGCGTGCAGGGCGTCGGCCTCTTCCAGGGTGAGGTGCAGGTGGACGGGGCGGTCCTCCACGAGGTTAGCGGATCTTCTCGAGGTAGATGCGGTCCTGGGTGATGACGACGCGGAGGTCTTCGGGGGAGCCGCGCAGGTAGCGGCGCCACTCGCGGCCGAACACGTCGGAGTCCTGGACGTCGGTGCGCAGGAGTATGCCGTCCTCGTACTCGTCGAGGACGGCCGGGTGCTCGGAGAGCTGGCCGCGCCTCACGGGGTCGCGCCGGTAGATGGAGTTCCTGGAGCGGAAGCTCTGCACGCTCGAAGGCGTCGTGTTGAGCTCCTGGGCGATCCAATTGTCCCCCCGCCCGTCCTCGACCCAGCGCCGGATCTTCGACGCGTGCGGCTTTAACGCGACCCTTCTGTTTCCCACGTCCCCCTGCTCCTTCGACGTACGTCGTTTTCTAGTCCATATGTACCACTTTTTGTTTCTCGACGCCAGATGCATGGTTCGCGGGACTAGGCCGGGGGCAGGAGGACCGCCGTCATGAGCAACACGATGAGGCCGCGCCCGGTCCAGAGGACCGTGCGCACCCAGTTTGAGGCGACGAGGAAGCGGTGGGAGTCCGCGGCGAAGCCCCTCCCGAGGACGCCGTGCTGCGGCGACTGGAGGAGGGCGGTGGAGAGCCACACGACCGCCAGCAGGACGAGACCGAGCAGGGGCAGGGAGAAGGGCACGCCCTCCGGCGGCCTGACGACCAGCGCGACGGCGGTGCCGGCCTCGAGGAGCATCGGCGGGCCGACGACGAGGCCGGTGAGGCGGGAGTGGGCCCGGGAGTACTCGGCGAAGCCGCCTCTGCCGACGCTGGCGAAGAGCGGGTAGTGGACGATCTGGACGAACCAGATCAGACCGACCATAAAGAGCGTGGCCCCGACGTGAACGAGAAGGACTAGCTGCACCCGAAACCTAAGATTGGCGGCCCAGCAGCCTGTCCGCCGCGGCGAGCCCGGAGAGCGCGGCCCCCTCCACCTTCGGTTGCCCGAACCCGTCGCCGCAGAAGAGGAGCGGGGGGTCTTCCGAGGCCACCAGGCACGGCTCCTCGTGCGCGGACGTGACCCAGCTGTAGCGCCACCGGGCGAGCGAGGTCTCGACGGCCGCGGCGGACAGGTCAACGCCGAGTTGACCTCCTGCGAGGGCCAGCAGGGCGCTCGTTACTTGGGCTTCGTCGTCTTCGTAGTGCTCGCAGGACCACCGCGGGCCGGCGTGGATCGTCAGGGCGGGGCGGTCCGAGAGGCCCTTCGTGGCGTTGTCGCCGATCCAGTCGAGGGGCTCGCCCTTGATCTGGACTCCCCCCGGCTCCGGCACCGGCGACTCGCCGTCTAGTAGCGCCATCACCGCGAGGCAGGGGTCGTAGGAGATCCCCTCCAGTTGCCCGCGCGCGCCTTCGGGCAGCCCGTAGTTGCCAGACTCCGCCAGCGCGAGGGACTGCGGGGCCGGGGGGGTGAGAAGCAGGGCGCCCGCCGACACTGACAGGCCCGACTCGCACGCGACGGTCCAGCAGTCCCCTTCCCGGTCCACGCGGACCACGCGCTCGCCGGTGCGCACGTCGAGGGGTCCGGCGAGGTGCTTCGGGATCGAGGCCATTCCTTCGGAGCCGCGGTAGCGGGGGTGGCCGTCGGGGTTGGCGTTGCCCCCCGCGTCCGCGAAGCCGCGGGTCCACTCTGCGGCGGCACCCCGGGCGAGCCAGCCGTCCACGAGGCCCTCGAACCGCTCGTCCCTGACCGTGAAGAACTGGGCGCCGTGGTCGAAGCCGGCGCCGCCCACGCGGCGGGTCGCCATCCGGCCGCCGACGCCCCTGCCCTTGTCCAGAACCGTTACGCGCCAACCGGCGTCGCTTAGCTCCCTGGCCGCGAGCAGGCCGGAGATGCCGGCACCGATGACGATACAAGAATCGTTTGGCATGGCCTCTACGCCTTCGCCTGGCGGCGGGTCGGGGGTCGCAGGGTGGAGAGGCCGCCGTCGACGCCGATGGTCTGGCCCGTGACCCAGCCGGACTCCGGGCCGAGCAGGTACGCGATGGCGGCGGCGATATCTGAGGGCTCGCCGAGCCTGCCGAGCGGGTGGAGGTCCAGGGACGCCTTCCTCGCGGTCTCGCTGCGCGTGATGTTCTCCGTCATCGGGGTCTGGACGAGGCCGGGCGAGACCACGTTGAAGCGCAGGCCCCTGCCGACGTAGGAGGCCGCCGCGGAGAGCGCGAGACCTGCGACCCCGGCCTTCGCGGCGGCGACGGCCTCGTGGTTGGCGAGCCCGGCGCGGGCGGCCACGGAGGAGAGCAGCACCACTGATCCGCCTTCCGGCATGTGCCTGGCCGCCGACTTCACGGTGTTAAAGGCCGTCGTGAGGTTGACGGAGATCTGATGCGCGAACTCCTCTTCGGAGGTCATGTGGGCCGGCTTGAGCAGGAAGGACCCGACAGAGTTGACCGCGCCCGCGATGGGCCCGTGCTCTTCTTTTACGTGCGAGAACAGGCCGTCTACGGCCTTCGCGTCCGTGGCGTCCACGGCGTGGTAGGGGGCGTCGAGCTCCCGGGCGAGGTCTTTGAGGCGCCCTTCGTCGCGGGCGGCGAGTACGGGGTTGGCGCCGCCGCGGGCGAGACGGCGGCACAGGTCGGCGCCGATCCCGCCGGTTGCCCCGAGGACGAGGTAGGTGTTCGCGTCGCTATCCATGGGTGAGCCCTCTCTCCTTCTGTGGGTGCGTCATCCGGGCGGCGAGGCCGACGCTGTGGAAGTGGATGTCCACGATGTCCCCGACGTCCTCCGAGTAGCCGCCGGCCATCGTCACGGCGACCGGGATGCCGCGCTCCCGGCAGCCCCCCAGGACCATGCGGTCCCGCTCGGCGAGGCCGGCCTTCGTGACGGAGAGGCGGCCCAGGCGGTCGCCGACGAAGGGGTCCGCGCCTGCGAGGTAGATCGCCAACCCCGGCTCCGAGGAGTCCAGCGCCTGTTCCAGGCCCCTGCCGAGGGCTTCGAGGAACGTCGCGTCGTCCGCGCCGTCGGGGAGGGGGAGGTCGAGGTCGCTCCTCTCCTTGTGGAAAGGGAAGTTCTTCTCGCCGTGGATGGAGAACGTGAACACCGTGGGATCGCCCGCCAGGATCGCGGCCGTCCCGTTCCCCTGGTGGACGTCGGTGTCTACCACGACCACCCGCTCGACGAGTCCCGCGGCCTGGACGGCCCTGGCGGCGATGGCGGAGTCGTTGAAGACGCAGTAGCCCTCCCCGCGGTCGGCGAAGGCGTGGTGGGTGCCGCCGGCCAGGTTGGCGGCGAAGCCGTCGTCGAGCGCCGCCAGGCACGCGCCCACCGTCCCGCCGGAGGCCCTTCGGGAGCGCTCGACCATCCTCTCGGACCAGGGGAAGCCTATGCGACGGACCTCCTTCTCCGTGAGCGTCCCCGAGACGACGCGGCGGAGGTAGTCGGGGCTGTGGGCGCGCAGGATCTCCTCGTCCGTGACCGCCTCGGGCTCCCGCAACTCGCCTGGTCCGCAGACGGACGACCCGGCGACCCGTTCGCGCAGCGTGGAGTACTTGGTCATCGGGAAGCGGTGCCCCTCCGGCAGTGGCAGCACGAAGTGGTCGCTGTAGAAGACCTTCACCCGGTCGCGCTCCTGCTCTCCATCGCCAGAATGTAGTACATCCGCGGTACGCCTTTAGCGATAGCTATTTCAGAAAGGCGCAGAGGGGCTATGGTAGCATCGCCTCTCTGCCGCCTATGGACGATCCCACCCAACAGAGGCTCTTCGCGGAGACCCCCGGCAGCATCTCGCCGCCGGAGCCGGGGCTGTACCTCGGGACCTCGGGCTGGTCTTACGCCGACTGGGAGGGGACGGTCTACCCGGCCGGCATCCCCGCCGGATCCAGGCTCGCCGAGTACGTCAAGGGCTACGCGACCGTCGAGATAGACTCGACCTTCTACGGCACGCCGCGCCGCTCGACCGTGCAACGGTGGCGCGAGGTGGCGCCGGACGGGTTCCTTTTCGCCGCCAAGTTTCCGCGGGAGGTGACTCACGAGAGGAACCTCGTAGGCTCCGGAGCCGAGGCCGAAAGCTTCCTGCGTACGATGGGAGAGCTGGGAGACCGGCTGGGCCCGCTCCTCCTGCAACTTCCGCCCTCCTTTACCGTCGAGGGCATGGGCGTCCTCGAAGACTTTTTGAAGCGCTTGCCAGAGGGGTTTCGCTACGCCGTCGAGGTTCGCCACCGGAGCTGGCTGGGCTCCGACCTCCCCGGGATGCTGCGCGAGCACGGCGTGGCGCTGACGCTCATCGACTATCCGAGGATGCCCAGGATGGAGGAGGCCACGGCGGACTTCTCATACATCCGCTGGCTCGGCGACCGCCGCGAGTTCCCTGAGGGACACACGCACCCCAAGAAGGACCGAGACGACGACCTGTTGTGGTGGTCGGGCGTCGTGGATCGCTTCCTCGAAGTGGGCA
>JAUJMB010000278.1 GCA_030447045.1 Rubrobacteraceae bacterium
CGAATCGTCCCTGGCCCGAAAGGTTAAACGCATCGCGCGGCGAGGTAAAGGCCGCGCGCGGGATAGGGGCGCCGCGCCGCGCGGGCGGATGGACGCGGAGGGGCGGTCAGCCGGCGTTGCGGCAGGCGGGGCAGAGGCCTTCGACGACCACCGTGGCGCGCGTCACCTCGTAGGGGGTGGCGGCCCGGATGCTCTCCTCCAGGTCTTCGAAGTGGACGCCGGGTACCTCCGAGACCTCGCCGCAACTCAGGCATCGGATGTCCAGGTGCGGGCCGACGTTCAGGTCGTAGCGGGTGGGGGACTCCGACCAGTGCTTGGCCTCTATTACCCCGATCTCCTCCAGCACGCCGAGCGCCTGGTAGACGGTGCCCAAAGCCACGCGTGGGTTCTTCCTCTTGACGAGCAGGTAGACGTCCTCGGCCGAAGGGTGCCCGCGGCTCTCGCCAAGAGCCTCGAGGACGGCCTTGCGCTGCGAGGTCAGCGTGTAGCCGGACCTGCGAAACCGCTCGCGTATGTCCATCCCGAGCGTGGTGCCCACGTGCCCCTAGTCTCCTTCGATGATCAGTAACCGTTCCTGTTCGCGAGTCTATCATAAGGCCGCCCGGCGACCGCGGTGTACCATAGAAGGCAGTGGCCGCGCTCTCTACCCTCCTGGTCAACCTCTGGCGCCTGATCGCCAACGCCCGTGCGCGCCTCTTCGCCCGCCCGCCTGACCTCGTCTGGATAGAGATAAGCGGCGCCCTCCCCGAGTTCGAGACGCCGGCCGGCTTCCTGCGCCGGCGCGTCAACCGCGGGCCGGCGCCCCTCACGCTCCAGACCCTGCGCGAGAGGCTCCACCGCATCTCCGCCGACGGCCGGGTCCGCGGCGTGGTGCTCCGCATCAAGGACGTCGAGGCGGGATGGGCCTCCCTGGAAGAGGCAAGGGAGGAGCTGCTGGCGTTCCGGGAGGGTGGAGGACGGGTCGTGGCGTACCTCCAGGACCCGGTGGACACGCGCTCCTACTACCTCGCGTGCGCGGCCGAGGAGATCCTCGCAGCACCGCTCGTCACCGTGGGCGTCACGGGGGTGCGGACGAGGGTGAGCTTCTTCAAGGACGCCCTGGACCGTCTCGGCGTCGGCGCCGAGGTGGTAGCCGTCTCGCCGTACAAGTCCGCCGGCGAACCCTACACCCGCAACGACTTCTCGACCGAGGCCCGCGAACAGGCCGGACGCCTCCTCGACAACCGTTACGCGGAGATCGTCCGCGCCATAGGCGGGTCGAGGGGCCTCACGGCCGAGGAGGCGCGCGAGGCCATCGACGGCGCCCCCTACGGCCCCCGGGAGGCGCTAGAGGCCGGTCTCCTCGACGGCGTCCTCTACGAGGACGAGCTTCCGGGGAGGCTCGCCACCGACGGGGGGAGGATGCGCCTCGCGGAGTGGGCGGCGGCGGGGAGGAGCTTGAGGGTGCCTTACAGGAGGCGGGTGCGGCGGCGGGTCGGGCTCGTGCAGGTGAAGGGCGCGATCTCGCGGGGCAGGAGCCGCCGCGTGCCGGTCCCGGTTCCCTTTCTCGGGGGCGAGCGCGCCGGCAGCGACTCCGTGGTGGCGGCGCTCAGGGGGGCCGAGAGGAACCGGCGGGTCGCCGCCGTGCTGCTGCACGTCGAATCGCCCGGCGGGGACGCGCTGGCCTCTGACCTGATCTGGCGCGAGGTCGGGCGCATCTCGGCCAGAAAACCGGTCGTCGTTCTTATGGGCAACGTCGCGGCCTCCGGCGGCTACTACGTCTCGGCCCCAGCGGCCCACGTCGTCGCCCGCCGCTCCACGGTCACCGGCTCCATCGGGGTCCTCACGATCCGCCCCGTGGCCGACCGGCTCTACGGGAAGCTCGGCGTGAACCCCGTAGGGCTCGAGAGGGGAGAGCGCGCCGGCCTGATGGACCCCAGCCGACGGCCGACGGAGGACGAATTGCGGGTGCTGGAGCGCCAGATCGGGCTCGTCTACGACGAGTTCAAGCGCCGGGTCTCAGAAGGCCGGAACCTCCCCGACCTCGACCCCATCGCCGGGGGCAGGGTCTGGAGCGGCGCCGAGGCCCTGGAGCTGGGCCTCGTGGACGGCGTCGGCGGCTTTTGGGAGGCGTTCCGGAGGGCGTGCGAGCTCGGCGGCGTGGGGGAGGGCGTCCCCGCGGACGTGCTCCTAAGGATCCCGGCCCCGCGCTCCGGGCGCCCGGCGCCGGGGGGGCCGGCCGAGGTCGTCGGGGAGATCCTGGAGGGTGCGAGGCGCGAGTTTCTCGGGTTGCGGGGCCGGGTATTGGCGGTGAGCCCGTACGGGATCTCGGATGACTGGTAGCATCTCCGGGGTCAAAGACTGCAGGAGGGGTTCTTGAGCGCGGCATCGAAAAAGGGAGTGGACCGGAGGGCGATGGGCGTCCTCTCGTCGGGCCACCTCTTCACGGACCTCAACCAGGGTGCCGTGGCGGCGCTGCTGCCGTTCTTGATAAGCGAGCGCGGCCTCTCGCTGGCCGCGGCGGGCGCGCTGGTCTTCGCCGCCACCGTGAGCTCGTCCCTCGTCCAGCCCCTCTTCGGCGTCTTCTCCGACCGAACCCCCATCCCGGCCCTGATGCCGCTCGGCGTGCTCCTGGCGGGGGTCGGCATGGCGCTCGCCGGGGTGGCCCCCAGCTACCCCCTGATCTTCGCCTCCGTGGTCGTAAGCGGCGTGGGCGTCGCCGCCTTCCACCCCGAGGCGGCCCGCTTCGCCAACTACGTCTCCGGCGCCCGCCGCGCCCGGGGCATGAGCTTCTTCTCCGTCGGGGGGAACGCCGGCTTCGCCCTCGG
>JAUJMB010000279.1 GCA_030447045.1 Rubrobacteraceae bacterium
CGCGGCGCGCTCTGGGGCGCGCCGGGAAGGAGAAATGGACGTGTTCGACTACGAACTTGAGCACATCTTCTCTTACGCCGTGACGCTGGCCGAGCCCGAGGTGGTGGGGCCCGTCCCGGGGGGCGTCCGGGCCAACCTCTACGCCACCGGCGGCGAGGTCACCGGACTTCGCGCGTAAGCGTCCGCGTCAGCCGGAGGGCCCGCCGATCTTGTCCCCCACGGTCCGCTGTAGATTTGCGCGGGATAACCGTTAGACTCGTGTGTGGCGCAGAAGATCCACGTCCGGCAGGTCAGACCGTTGGGGAGCGCGGACCGGCGGCTTTCCAGACCACGCAAGCGAGAGCCTGGCAGCAGGGATTCCACACGGGGAGCGGCACGCCCATATGGCGGAATTGACGCCGAATTTGTTCAGGATCAGCAGCTACGACAACCCGGAGACGATCCGCTTCAGGAAGTACGTTACGGGCACGCCCCTCGTGCTGGAGGGGGCCGGCGTGGAGGCCGGCCGTACTTTCAAGGAGACCGTCTGGGCCAAGGGTCCGGCCAGGCTCTACCGCTACGAGCCCGGGGCTCAGAAGGAGTACCCGGTCCCCATCCTGATCGTCTACGCGCACATCCTCAAGCCCTACATACTCGATCTGGTGCCCGGCAACAGCCTGGTCGAGCACCTCTCGAACGAGGGCTACGACGTCTTCCTGCTCGATTGGGGCGTACCCGGCCCCGAGGACAGGAGTCTCTCCTTCGAGAACTACGTCCTCGACTACCTCCCCGAAGCGGTGGAGCGCGTGCTGGAGATCTCTTCCGCCGAGGAGTACACGCTGCTCGGGCACTGCATGGGAGGGACGATAACCGCGATGTACGCCTCCCTCTTCCCCGAGAAGCTCAAGAACCTCGTGTTGCTAGCCGCGCCCATAGATTTCGCCCCCGAAGACCCGGGGCTGCTGGGGCTCTGGACGCTCTTCAGCAGGAACAGCGAGGCCTTCTTCGACCCGGACCTTCTGGCGGAGACCTTCGGCAACATCCCCGAAGAGCTGCCCGAGCGTCTCATCGGCGCGGGAACCTTCGCGGCGAGGCCCCTCGCCGATCAGTACGCCGCCTGGTTCCGCGCGACCCTGCGCGCCTTCCTCCCGGGCGTCGCCGTCGAATCGTGGCTGGCGGTTAGCCGGTGGGTAGACGACGGGACCCCTTTCCCCGGTGAAGCCTTCCGGCAGTGGATCCGCAACTTCTACCAGCACAACAAGCTGATCGAGGGGGGGATCCGGCTGCGGGGCCGGCGCGTGGACCTCTCGAACGTCACGGCTTCCCTGCTAAACATCGCCGGGGCTCAGGACGTCATCTGCCCCCTCTCGCAGACCGAGGCCACGATGGATCTCGTCGGAAGTGAGGACAAGGAGCACCTGATCCTCGACGCCGGGCACGTGGGGCTGCTGGCCTCCCCGGCGGCCAAGGAGACGTTCTGGCCCCGGATAGAGAACTGGTTGCGGACCCGCTCGCGATGATGGGCGGTCTCGGACGGTCCAAAGGACCAACCCCGGAAGGTTGCCATCTCTATCCCGCACGGCCGAGAGGGCGGAGGAGGCCCCGGACCTAGACCGCCGAGCCGGTTCTTGATCGGCGACGTGCGACAGACCGGGTAGGGTGGCGCCGGAGGTTGCTCCCGCCAACAGGGGTAGCGCCGGGCGGTGAACGCGGCGCCGATACCCTCCAAGCCGCCGGGCGGGTGGGCCGCGCCGCGGCCTTGCCGGTGCCGATTGGCCCGAAATATGCAGGCGGAGTGCGCCTTATGTTCGAGTGATTTTCGGCGCCCCCGTGAGACCATTAAGCGGAGGAGAGAAGGTCCTCCGAGAGGACCGCTTACTGGGAAGGGTGAGACGCGCATGCGCTTCTTCGACGAACCGATACGGGCCCAGGTTGGGTCCGAAGTCCGACCGGCGATACTGCACCTGATGGGCAACCACACCACTGGCCGCGGCGACCCCGTGGCGCTGCTTGAGGTGGTCGACGCCTACCTGCGGCTCAACCCCGGGGACGCGGAGGTGCTGGAGGCCCGCGAGCGACTGGTCGCGTCCGGGGCCGGCGTCATGTCTCCCGATCCGGCCGGGTGACGGACGCCCAGGGCCGGAGGGGTACGAGAGCGACGGGGTGTCGCGGGCCGCTGGGGGCGTCCCCCGCGCCCTAGACCGGAGGGTGCCTGCGTGGACCGGGCCCTCGCGCGGGCCGTCCGTCCGCCGAGGCGCCACGCCGACGACGCGGTCATCCGTCGAGCTTGCGAGGGGCCGCGGGCGGCGTCTCTCCCGGTCCGGTAGGCGCGGGGGGCCTTAGTCCGACTGCCCGTCGGTGACGTGAGCCGAGGTGATCTCGTGCAGGCCTATCCACTGCTCCATGATGGCCGTCCTCACCGCCTCGGTCCTGGAGTTGACCCCCACCTTCTGGTAGATGTTGGCCAGGTGGCGCCTGACGGTGGACTCGGAGAGGTGCAGCGAGGAGGCTATGCGGCCGTTGGAGAGCCCGCGCGCCGCGAGGACCAGCACCTCCATCTCCCTCTCGGAGAGCCCACCGGCCGGCCCCTCCCCGAGCCGCTGGAGCATGTCCCTTGGTATGCAGACCACGGCGTCCTGGCCGGCCGGGGCGCGGCCGAGGGCGTCCACGATGGCGATGAGATCCTCGGCCGAGGAGCTCTTGTGCAGGTAGGCGGCTATCTGCAGCTTCGAGAGGGCCCTCATGTAGTGGAGGTTGTCGAGCATGGTGAGCACCACGATCTTCGCGCCGGGCGAGGCCGAGCGTAGCCGCGAGAGGATCTCC
>JAUJMB010000280.1 GCA_030447045.1 Rubrobacteraceae bacterium
ACGGAGAGGGAAGGATCGCACAAACTTGGGCCCGTCGTTTTCGCGCATCCTTACGGGGCTGGTCTTCGTCGCGGCCGGGCTGCTGCACTTCTTCGTCCCCGGTATCTACGAGAGGATCATGCCGCCCTACCTGCCGCTCCACCGCGAGTTGGTCTACCTGAGCGGGGCGGCGGAGGTCCTGGGCGGACTCGGGCTGCTCCCCAGACGCACCCGGCCCGCCGCCGGCATCGGCCTGATCCTCTTACTGCTTGCGGTCCTGCCGGCCAACGTGCAGATGCTGCTCGACGCCCGCGCCGCCGGAAAGCCGCCGGGGTGGATCGCCCTCCTGTGGCTACGCCTTCCGCTGCAACTCGCGCTCATGGCGTGGGTACGGAAGGCCTCTCGTCACCGCGACTGAAGGTCCCGAGGGAAGGGCGACCGGGGTTAGCCGAAGAGCAGCCGGTAGGCGATGTATAGGAAGCTGGCGGCCAGGAAGGCGGCCACGAAGATCAATGAGATCTTGCCGAGCGGTCCCGTCCGCCAGACGTCCTCGACGAACCGCCAGAGCTGCCTGAGGCGGACCTCTGACCAGTCCAGGAAGCGGGCGGCGGGGAGGAGCTCGCCGGCCAGGATCGCCAGCCCCAGGAAGACGGTGGCGAAGCCGGGGCCCGGCAGGGGCGCGGTGAAGAGGCTCCCGACCGCGATCACGGCGCCGAGAACGACGAGCACCACCCTCTTTACGATGTGGCCCGGCTGCTGCTGCCGGCGGTGGTAGCGGTCCTTGAAGCGCTCTCCCGGCCTGCCCTCCTTGAACTCCTCCCAGTTCCCCTTGAGGCCTTTGATCATGGCGTGATCTTGGCCCATTTCGTCCCTTTTGGCAACACGGCTCGCTCCCAACCGGCCGCGCGCCGCTCCCGGGCCCGCCCCGGGAGGCTCCAGGCCGGATCTATACCGGTCGCGATACTGCCGGGGCACCGGACGACCGGAGGCGGTTCGCGATCCGGATCGCGCTTTTGGCCGCCTGCCCGTCCCGTGAACTCTTCTCCTGCATCCCGGCGTCGGATGCGGTATACCGAAAACGCAGGAAATATACGGAAAGAGGGATGATGTCGGAATCGAGCAACGGCGCGGGCCGCGGGCAGGTGGCGACACTCGGGGGCGGGTGCTTCTGGTGCACGGAGGCGGTCTTTCTCGAGGTGCGGGGCGTGGAGAGGGTCGAGTCGGGGTACTCCGGCGGGCACGTCCCGAACCCGACCTACCGGCAGGTGTGCTCCGAGACGACCGGGCACGCCGAGGTGGTGCAGGTAACGTTCGACCCCGATCTGATCTCCTACCGGGAGGTGCTCGAGGTCTTCTTCGCCACCCACGACCCGACGACGCTCAACCGCCAGGGGGCCGACGTCGGGACGCAGTACCGCTCGGCGGTCTTCTACCACGACGAGGAGCAGAGGCAGGTAGCGGAAGAGGTGATCGCCGATCTCGGGTCGCAGGGCATCTGGTCCGACCCCATCGTTACCGAGGTCGTGCCGTTCGAGAGGTTCTACGTGGCCGAGGACTACCACCAGAACTACTTCGCCAGCAACGGCTACCAGCCCTACTGCCGGGTCATAATAGCCCCGAAGGTCGCGAAGTTCCGCAGGGAGCACCTCGAGAGGCTCAAGGCATAGGGGCGTCAGGTACCAGGTTCTAGGGTAGCGGCGGGGGTGAGGCGGCTCCTCCTTGTCTTCCTCGTCCTGGTCGCCTGCTCGTGCGGCGCCCAGCCCGCGTCGCCTCAAGGGAACCCGGGGGATGAAGACGCCCCCGAGTCCGCCAGGAGGACGGTCGCGGAGAGCCCCAGTACCGGAGACGCCGCCGGGGAGCCTACGGTTGAGGATACGTCCGCCCGAAAGTCCGGCGGGCGAGGGGCCGGGGATGCGCGGCCGGCGGGTGGGGCGCCGGAGCTGCGGGAGGGTCCGGCGACGACGAGCACGCCCTCGCGGGCGGCGGTCGGGACGAACGGGATGGTGAGCGCTGCCCACCCGCTGGCTACGCGGGCCGGGGTGGAGGTCCTCGAAGACGGCGGCAACGCGTTCGACGCGGCCGTCGCCGTGGGCGCGGCCCTCAACGTCGTCGAGCCGATGATGAGCGGGGTCGGGGGGTACGGCGCCACGGTGGTCTACGACGCCGAGAAAGGGGAGACCCGCTTCCTGGAGACCGGCAGCAGGACGCCCGAGTCGCTCGACCCTGACGTCTTCAGGCCGCCGACGCCGAACTACCAGGAGAACCGCTGCGGCGGCCCGGTCGTCTCGACGCCTGGCAACCTCAACGCGTGGCGGCTCATGTGGGAGGAGTACGGCGAGGAGGAGTGGTCCCGGCTCTTCGAGCCGGCCGTGGGCTACGCCGAGGAGGGGTTCGTCATAGGGGAGGAGACGGCGGGTTGGATCGGCTCGGAGTACCCGGCCTTCCCCGCCAACGCGCAGGAGATCTACGGCAGAGACGGCGCGCCCTTGCAGGCGGGCGACCGCCTCGTCCAGGAGGACCTGGCCGGCTCCCTCCGCCTCATCGCCGACAGGGGCGCCGCCGCGATCTACGGCGGCGAGCTCGGTCGGGCCATGGTCGCCGAGGCCCGCGAGAACGGCAGCTTCCTGACCGAGGAGGACCTGCGGGAGAACCGCGCCCGCTGGCGGCCCACCGTGGGCTCGGACTACGGGGACCGGAAGGTCGTCACGGCCGGGCCTCCGGCGACCGCCTGGGCCGCCCTCCTTCGGCTCGGCACGATGGGCGAGCTCGACCCCGCCTCCCTCGGCCACAACACCTCCCCCTACGTCCACGCGCTC
>JAUJMB010000281.1 GCA_030447045.1 Rubrobacteraceae bacterium
TGCCGCCGGCCGCCCACACGGTGTGGGCGTCGCCGTGCCGACGCTTGCCCAGGACCAGGACGTCGACGCCCTCCCGGGCCAGCTCGATGGCCGCCCGGAGCCCCGCCGCCCCGGCGCCGACGATCAGTACGTCCGTCTCCACGAGGTTGGTATCGTCCATGTGACCACCGTTCCGCATGCCGTTCGCCTTCCGTAGGACTTGTCGGTGCTCCCCGAACGCGGCCGGGAAGAGGAATAGCTTTGTAATGAAAAGCATACGACCGTCAAGGGCGTTTCGGCGTGACGCGGTTTACGTGCCCCCGCTGCGGCTGTGAACGTTCTCGCTTCGGGATGCCCGGGAGGTGAGCTTACGGTGATTCCAAGGGTATGGACGGCCGGGTGTCCATCTCGACGACCGGCGTGCAAGATCTCGGCGACCTGCCGCCTGTACGTCGACCGGGTCGTGGAGTACGTCGACCGAACCGAGCGAGGGAGGCCGGGGCTGCGCTTCTTGCATGTCTCTCCCCTCCCTGGACCGATCCATCCTAGACAGGGCCCATGACGCGGGCGTCGCGCCCGGCGCTTTCTTCCACCTAGTGACGCTCCGCAAGCCGGACGCCCGCTAGCCGCCTCACGCACGCCGGACCGGTATCCGCTTGTCGGTGTTCTATCGTCACCGGAAAGCTCTCACCCTCGCCTCTCAACGTGGAATCAGGCATTCGGGGCTGCGGGCGCCACGCAAGAATGGATGCGGGTTGCCGCAAAGGACCTCGCTCAGCCGAACGAGACCCTTTGATACTACTGCGTTCTTTGCACGGGTGACTGGGGGTGGGTGTGGAGCCGAGGGGGCTCGAACCCCTGACCTCCGCGCTGCCAGCGCGGCGCTCTCCCAGCTGAGCTACGGCCCCAGAAAATCCGTAAGAGTATATGCACCGCGTCTGGGGGTGTCAACGTGACGCGGGGTGTGGCGGGGCTACCCCTCCCAGTGCTCCTGGGGGGCGCTGCGCCAGAGGGATTCGAGGCGATAGTAGTCCCTGGCCTCGTCCGTGAAGACGTGGACGACGACGTCGAGGAAGTCGACGCTGATCCAGGCCGACCCCTCGTCCACCCGCTTGGAGCGGGGGCGGTGTCCGGCCTCTATCATCCTGTCTATGACCTCCTCGGCCACCCGGCGCGTCTGCCGGTCGGTCTCGGCGCTCGTCACCACGAAGTAGTCCGCGTACGAGACCAGCTCCCTAAGGTCGATTATGGTCACGTCCTTGCCGAACATCTCGGCCGCCGCCCGGGCGGCCGTCTCGGCCATCTCCCGCGTGACCTGCTCGCCCTCCGTGGCGAAACCCTGCCGCCGGGCGACGGACCCGTCCCCCATCATCCGATCCCCTCCTTCAAGTGCTCCCCTTCCGGCCGTCTCTCTTCCCTTCCATAGAGCCTCCTCTGGGTGATGATCTCCCACACCTTCTCTGGCACCAGGTACCTGATGCTCTTTCCCTGCAACATCCTGCGGCGTATCCCGGTCGCCGAGATATCGACCCTCGTGCACTCGACGGGGAAGATCCGATCAAAGTTGCGCAGGCCCGCCTCCAGATGGTCGAGCTTGGAGAGGTCGTACCCCGGCCTCGTCGCCGCCACCATCACTACCTCTTCGAGCAACCGGTCCGGGTCCTTCCACGAGAGGAGGTTCGAGACCTCGTCGGCCCCCGTGACGAAGAACCACTCGTGCTCGGGGGAACGGGCCTTGAGGATGCCGACGGTCTCGACGCTGTGCATCGGCCGGCCGGCGTCTACCTCCACCCGGTCGGCGGAGAAACGCTCGTTTGCCTCCACGGCCGCCTCCACCATCGCGTAGCGGTCCTCGGCGGTGGCGCGGACGCTCGAGGCCTCCTTGTGGGGCGGTATGCCGCCTGGCACGAAGACCACGCGGTCGAGGGCGAGCTCGCCCATCACCTGCTCGGCGATGACCATGTGCCCCTGGTGGATGGGGTCGAAGGTGCCCCCGAAGATCGCTACGCGCATCCGTACCTCACCTGAAATCGAACACCGCCTCCCCGATCCTGATCTCGTCGCCCTCCTCGGCCCCGGCCCGCCGGAGCGCCCCCACCACACCGCTCTTCTCCAGCTCCCGCTGGAAGCGCTCGACGCCCTCGGGGCTCTCCCAGTCGGTCTTGAGCGCGAGCCGCTCGACGTCCTCCCCGGCGACCCTGAAGCCCCCGTCCTCCCTGCCGATCTGGAGCCCCTTCCAGGTGGGACGGTAGACCCTGTGCTCCCGCTCGGTGGCCGGCATCGCCTCCCGCGCCCCGAGCCTGCGCACCATCCCCTCGACGTGGTCCCTGAAGGCCTCGACCCCCTCCCCCGACGCGGCCGAGACGAGGAAGGCCCCCGGGAAGGCCTCTCGGAGGTAGTCGCGCAGCTCCTCGTCGAGGAGGTCTATCTTGTTGAGCGCGGTAACGGTCGGCCGCTCGGAGAGGCCCGCGGCGTGGAGCTCGGCGACGAGGGTGCCCTGCGCCCCCTCGGGGTCCTCGCTCGCGTCGAGGACGAGGGCGAGCAGCCTGGCGCGGGCGACGTGGCGCAGGAAGCGGTTGCCGAGCCCCCGGCCCTCGCTGGCGCCCGAGATCAGACCCGGAATGTCCGCCACCACGAAGGGGTTCTTGTGGGTCTTCTCGTCCACGACGCCGAGCTGCGGGGAGAGGGTGGTGAACGGGTAGTCGCCGACCCTGGGGCGGGCGGCGCTCAGGACGCGCAAGAGGGAGGACTTGCCGGCGTTCGGCAGGCCGACGAGGCCGACGTCCGAGAGGACCT
>JAUJMB010000282.1 GCA_030447045.1 Rubrobacteraceae bacterium
CCAGCAGCGCGATGATGCTCTTCCGGGTGCCGGTCGGGAAGATGTTCTTCCAGGGAGCCCCGCGCCTCGTCTCCTCCGGCGTCGCCGTCGAGCCCTGCCGCCCGAACGGGGACCCCCGCGTCGCCGTCGAGGCCTACCCGGCCGTGGTCGCCCGCCGTTTTTTGGGCCGCGAGAGCTACAAGCGCGACGGCGTGCCCGACACGCCCGGGAGGGAGGCCGCACGCAAGAAGCTGGTTTCGGGGCTCCGGTCGGAGGCCATGCGCGAGGCGTACGGCTTCGGGGTGGGCGTGGGCCGCCGTTGGCGGGACCGCTTCGTCGAGGAGCCCGGTGCCGACGCCCTGGACTCGCTCCTCTGCGCGGTACAGGCCGCCTGGGCGTACACGCGGCGGGACAGAGGCTGGGGCGTTCCTCCCGAGTGCGACCGGAACGAGGGCTGGATCCTGGACCCCGCCCTACTCGAACCCTAGGTTTTGGGACGCGAAGGGGGTGAGGATACCGAGGTCACGCGGCGCACGAGGAAGGCCCCGCCGCGACCCTGGAATCCATACCTCCCCGCCGAGCCCCTCGGCCTCAAAGACCGTAACCTCCGAACAAGAGCCCCTGAGAGATAGGAAGACCTCTTGCCCTACACCGAAAAGTTCGAGGACGCCCTGGTCTACGCCGCCAGGCTTCACCGGGACCAGACCCGCAAGGGCACCGGGGTTCCTTACGTGACCCACCTGCTCGCGGTCGCCGCCACCGTCGGCGAGAACGGGGGGACGGAGGACGAGGTGATCGCCGCGCTCCTCCACGACGCGCCCGAGGACGCGGGGGGCGAGGAACGCCTCGCGGAGATCCGGGGCCGCTTCGGGGGCACGGTGGCGGACATCGTCGCCGGCTGCACGGACACGTACGAGGACCCGAAGCCGCCCTGGCGGGAGCGCAAGGAGGCGTTCCTCGAACACCTCGCCGGGGCCCCGCCCTCCGTTCGCCTCGTCTCCGCGGCGGACAAGCTCCACAACGCCGGCTCCGTGCTGGCGGACTACCGGGCGGTCGGGGAAGACCTCTGGGCCCGCTTCAACGGCGGCAGGGACGGCACGCTCTGGTACTACCGGGCGGTCGCGGACGCGCTGGCGGGCGACGGCCCCGTCGCCGACGAGCTGGGCCGCGTCGTCACGGAGCTGGAGCGCGCCGCGGGCGGTCGCGGGTAGGGCGCGCCACGTCCTCGCGGAGGGCGTCGCCGGGTTCTCGTGCGGGTCCGTTCGCGCGGGCGGGTTCGAAACCCGCCCCCACGGGGTTGGTGCGGTTCTGCGTTGGCTAGATGGCGCTCTGGATGTCCTCGGCAAGGGTCGGGTGGATGTACACGGCCTCGCGCACCACGGAGAGGGGCTCGTCGGCGTTCATCAGGTCCTCGTAGATGTGGACCAGCTCGGCGCCCTCGACGGTGAGGACGGCGGCCCCGAGGACGCGGTCGGTGGCGGCGTCGGCGATGACTTTTATGAAGCCCTTGTTCTCTCCTAGCTCGAAAGCCTTGCCTTTCTCGTCTTGCAGGTCGAGGCGGTGCACTTCGACCTCGTGGCCGGCCTCGCGGGCCTCGCGTTCCGTCATGCCGACGCGGCCGAGCTCGGGGTCGGTAAAGATACCGTACGGCACCACGCGGTCGGTGGTGCGCCTGCCGTCGCCGGCCATCTGGGAGAGCAGCACGCGGTGGTCGTCGTAGGAGGTGTGGGTGAACATGTACCCGCCCCGGATGTCCCCGCCGGCCCAGATGCCCTCCACGTCCGTCGACAGCCGCTCATCGGTCTGGATAAAGCCCCTCCCGTCGGCCTCTAGCCCGACGTTCTCCAGGCCCAGATCGTCCGTGTTGGGGCGGCGGCCGGTCGCCAGGAAGAGGTGCGTCGCCCTGACCTCGGCCGGATCATCGCCGTCGAGCGTCAGGGTGAGGCCTTCCCCGTCTGCGGCGACCCCTCTGGCGCGCTCGCAGAAGACGAACCCGACGCCCTCCTCGGCCAGCATGTCGCGCATTGCCTCGGAGACGTCGTCGTCCTCGCTCGAGGCGACGTGGTCGGAGGAGCCGACGACCACCGTTACGTCGCTGCCCATCCGGCGGTAGAACTGGGCCATCTCCAGGCCGATGTAGCTGCCACCGACGATGGCCAGGTGCCCGGGGAGGTCCTCCCTGTCCAACCAGTTGCCCGAGTCGATAAAATCGACGGCCTCCAGGCCCTCTATCGGGGGGATGAGGGTACGGGTGCCGGTGTTCAGGACCACCTGGCCGACGAGGAGGGAGCGGTCCCCGACGGTTACGCGGAAGCCCCCGTCCTCTCTGGCTTCGAGGCGGGCGTGGCCCCGGATCAGGACGGGGTTATCCGAGCCTTCGAGGCCCCTGTCGAGGCCCGCGCGCTTGGTCTCGGCCACGCCCCGCGCCCGCCGCAGCACGGCCGGGAAATCGACGCGGACCTCGGGGATCTCGACCCCGTACTCGGAGGCGCGTCTGGCCTGGAAGGCGACCTTCGCCGAGGCGATGGCGGCCTTGGTCGGGCTGCAGCCGAAGTTGACGCACGAGCCGCCGAGGTCCTTGCGCTCGGCGAGCGCGACGGTGAAGTCCCGGCCGGCGAGCTTGTAGGCGAGCGGGATGCCCGCCTGCCCGCCGCCGATGATCAGGACGTCGTAGTCCGTTCCATTCTGCAAAATTAGTCCCTTCTGGTTGGGTTAACCGTCCTCAGGAAGAGCCGACGGTAGCCATCTCGCAGTCGCGCGGCTTCTCGCCGTCGTCGGCGTTCATGAGGACCTCGT
>JAUJMB010000283.1 GCA_030447045.1 Rubrobacteraceae bacterium
GCGGTCGGGGCGCTCCTCTCGATGACGGTGACGGGGGCCCTGATCTCGCGCCTCGGCAGCCGCCGCGTGGTCGGCGCGACGGCGCTCTTGCTCCCTGTCTCCCTCGTACCCCTCGCCCTCGCGCCCAACGTGGTGACCCTCGCCCTGGCGCTCCTGCTCGTCGGGGCGGCCAACGGGGCGCTCGATGTGTCGATGAACTCCCACGCCGTCGCCGTCGAGGACCGGTACGGGCGCCGCATCATGTCCTCCTTCCACGCCGCGTTCAGCTTCGGGGCGCTCGCGGGCTCGGTGCTCGGCGGCGGGGTGGCCTACCTGGGCGTCGGCGTCCTCCCCCACTTCCTCGTAGTCTTCGCCCTCGCCACCCTGGCCGCGGTCCCCGCCTACCGGGCGCTCCTGCCCTCCAACGCCGACGCCGCCGAGGGCGGGGCGCCAGCCTTCGCCCGCCCGACGCGGGCGCTCTTCGGGCTCGGCGTCATCTCGTTCTGCGTCCTGCTCGGCGAGGGCGCGATGTCCGACTGGTCGGCCGTCTACCTGGACAACGCCCTCGAGACCGGCCCGGGCTTCGCCGCCGCCGGGTACGCGGCCTTCTCGCTCGCGATGGCCCTCGGCCGCCTCTTCGGCGACGGCCTCACCGAGAGGTTCGGCCCCACCAGCCTCGTCCGCCTCTGCGGCGCCGTGGCGGCCGCAGGTCTCGGCGCGGCCCTCGCTGTCGGCAACCCCGTCTTCGCCCTCGTCGGGTTCGCCTGCGCTGGGGCGGGCTTCTCCGTCGTCTTTCCCCTCGCCCTCAGCGCCGCCGGCGCCGCGGACGACGTCGCCACGGGCCCAGCACTTGCGGCCGTCTCGACCGCGGCCTACACGGGCTTCCTCGTGGGTCCCCCAACCATCGGCTTTGTCGCCGAGCTCGCCGGCCTCGGCACGGCCCTCTACCTCGTCGTCGGCCTGAGCACCGCCGTCTTCCTCCTCGGCGGCACCGTCAGGCCCAGAAGCGGCAAGCACAAGTAGCCCGTAGAATGCCACCGTCAAACACACCCGACGGCCCAACGCGCCGACACCGTAGGGGTGGGTTCGAAACCCGCCCGTATGTCTCTCAGAGAGGAGCCAGATGATAGAGAAGAGGCCGGAGACCGGCGGGGAGTACCGGCCGCTCGGCGCGGGCGGGCTTATGGACCACCACGACCGCGGCCTGCGCCTGAGAAGCGGCCAGGCGACGGTCGAGGTGACCGCGCTCGCCCCCGACCTCTTTCGCGTGGGCATGTTCCCCGAGGGCCGGACGCCGCGCTACGGCTCCGAGGCCATCGCCAAAGAGGAGTGGGGGCCCGTCGAGATCTCCATGCAACAGTCCGACGACGAGCTGACGCTCTCGACCACCGCCGCCACAGCCCACGTCTCCCTCGACCCCCTGCGCGTCCGGTTCACGGACGGCTCCGGCAGGGAGTTCGCCGCAGACGACGAGGAGCTCGGCATGGGCCCGATCGTGGCGCCGGGGGCGGACGTGTTCAACCAGCCGCTAGGCAGCCCGGTACGGCTCTACAAGAAGCGCGCACCGGGCGAGCGGTATTTCGGGTGCGGGGAGCGGACGAGCGGGCTGGAGAAGACGGGCTCGCATCAGATCTTCTGGAACGTGGACCCGCCCGTGGGGCACACCGCCTCGTTCAACAACCTCTACTCCTCCATCCCCTTTGTCCTCTCGATGGCCGGCGGCAAGGCCCACGGCCTCTTCTTCGACAACACCCACCGCGTCGAGCTCGACCTGGCACTCGAGGACGAGAACCGCGCCTACTTCGGCGCCGAGGGCGGGGACATCGTCTACTACGTCTTCTGCGGACCGACCCCGGCCGCCGTGCTCGACCGCTACACCGAGCTCACGGGCCGCATCCCGATGCCGCCGCTCTGGTCTCTGGGCAACCAGCAGTGCCGCTACTCGTACATGGACGAGGCCGAGGTCAGGGACGTGGCACGCAACTTCAGGGAGCGGGACATCCCGTGCGACGTGATCTACCTGGACATCCACTACATGGACGGCTACCGCGTCTTTACCTGGCACCCGGAGAGGTTCCCCGACCCCGAGGGCCTCATCTCCGACCTGCACGAGCAGGGCTTCCACGTCGTCACCATCGTCGACCCCGGCGTAAAGATAGACGAAGACTACCCCCTCTACGTAGAGGGGCGCGACCGCGACCTCTACTGCAAGACAAAGGAAGGCGAGGAGTACCATAACGTGGTCTGGCCCGGCATGTGCGCCTTCCCGGACTTCACGAGCCCCGAGGCGCGCGAGTGGTGGGGGGAGAACCACGAGGTCCTCACGGACGTCGGGGTCGACGGGATCTGGTGCGACATGAACGAGCCGGCGCTCTTCGTCCCCCGCCAGTCCACGATGCCGGACGACGTGGTCCACCCGGGCGGTCGCGCCGGCGAGCCGAAGTGGCACGCCCAGATCCACAACACCTACGGCTCCCTCGTCGCCCGCGCCGCCCGCGAGGGCCTCCTGAAGCTGAGGCCCGACACGCGCCCCTTCGTCATCACCCGGGCCGGCTACGCGGGGCTGCAGCGGCACGCGATGCAGTGGACGGGGGACAACTCCTCGTGGTGGGAGCACCTCTGGATGAGCATGCCCCAGCTCCAGAACCTCGGCCTCTCCGGCGTGGCGTGGGCCGGCGTGGACGTCGGGGGCTTCTTCGACGACGGCAACGGCGAGCTCCTCGCCCGCTGGACGGAGATGGGCGTCTTCCAGCCTTTCTGCCGCAACCACACCGCCATAGGCACCCG
>JAUJMB010000284.1 GCA_030447045.1 Rubrobacteraceae bacterium
GATCGGGGTGGCGCGGCAAGACTACGTGATCGGGATAGACTGCTCGACGACGGCGACGAAGGCCGTGGTCTGGGACGAGCGGGGCCGTACGGTCGCCGAAGGGCGCGAAACCTTCGGCCTGTCGAGCCCCCAGCCGGACTGGGGCGAGCAGAACGCCGAGGACTGGTGGGCGTCCACCAAGACGGCCCTAAGGCGCGCGGCGCAGCTCGTGGACACCCGCCGCATTGGGGCCATATGCATCACCCACCAGCGCGAGACGTTCGTGTGCGTCAACGAGGCGGATCACCCGGTGCGTCCGGCCATCCTGTGGCTCGACTCGCGCGCGCGGGAGGAGGTCGCCCGGTACGGCTCGGAGGAGGCGCACCGCATCACCGGCAAGAAGCCCAACCCGACGGTGGGCCTCTATAAGATGCTGTGGCTCAGAGAGCACGAGCCGGACACTATGGAGCGGACCGTGAAGGTCGCGGACGTCCACGCGTTCCTCGTGCACCGGATGACCGGCCGCTGGCGCACCTCCTGGGCGACGGCGGACCCGCTGGGGCTCGTGGACATGGAGAGCTTCGACTACTCCGACGAGCTGCTCGGCATGGTGGGCCTGGACCGCGAGCACATGTGCGACCTTCACGCGCCGGGGGAGGTGATCGGCGAGCTAAAGGAGGACGCCGCCCGCGAGGTGGGTCTCCCCGCCGGCTTGCCCATCGTGGGCGGTGTCGGCGACGGCCAGGCGGCCGGCCTCGGGGCGAACATCACCGAGCCCGGCAGGGCGTACCTGAACCTCGGGACCGGGGTGGTCTCCGGCATGTACAGCGAAGACTACTCCTACGGCAACGACTACCGGGTGCTCTCCGGCCCGATCCCGAAGACCTACACGTTCGAGACCCTGCTCCCCGCCGGCACGTACATGGTGAGCTGGTTCTGCGAGCGGTTCGCGGGGGTCAACGCCAGGGAGTTCGGCTTGGATCTCTCCACCGAGCAGATCCTGGAGACCGCCGCGGCGCGGGTGGGGCCGGGTGCGGGGGGTCTCTTCGCCGTGCCGTACTGGAACAACGCGCTGATGCCCTACTGGGACTTCGACGCGCGCGGCATCATGGTCGGTTGGACCGGCGCCCACGGCAAGGCCCACGCCTACCGCGCCATCCTCGAAGGGATAGCCTTCGAGCAGCGCCTGATGACCGAGGGTGCTGAGGGCGCGCTGGAGAAGCCCGTCGAGCACATCCTGGCCATGGGTGGGGGGTCGCGCAGTCCCCTGTGGTGCCAGATCATCGCGGACGTCATGCAACGGCCCGTCTCCGTGACGCGAGAGCCCGAGAGCACCTGCCTGGGGGCGGGTATGCTCGCCGCGGCCGCCTGCGGGATCCACGGGGGGATCAGGGAGGCCGCCGCGGCGATGAGCGGCACGGGGGATCGCTTCGAGCCCGACGAGGGGCGGGCCGCGCGCTACGACAAACTCTACGGCGTCTATAAGGAGATCTACCCGAGCCTGCGTCCGCTCTTCCCGAAGCTCACGGACGCCCTGGGCGAGGGGTAGGACGCGGCGAGGACGGAGGGAGAGACGAGGATGAAGCATCGGGACCTCAGAGAACGGGTAGTCCGGACCGCCCGCCGGATGAGCACCTCGGGCTTCGTTACCGGCACCTCGGGCAACGTCAGCGCCCGCACGCCGGAAGGCGACGTGCTCATCACCCCGAGCGGTCTGCATTACGGCGGGCTCGAACCCCACGAGGTGGTGCTCGTGACCGTCGGGGGGGAGGTGGTCGAGGGCTCCTTCGAGCCCTCCAGCGAGACCGCGATGCACACGGGCATCTACCGCGCGCGGCCCGAGGTGGGCGCCGTGGTCCACACCCACGCCCGCTTCGCGACTACGCTGGCCTGCCTGGGGTGGCCCATACCGCCGGTCCACTACATGCTCACCACGCTCTCCGAAGACGGCACGGTACCCCTCGCCCCGTACGCCACCTACGGCACCGACGAGCTCGCGGGCCACGCCGGCGAGGCACTGGGAAGCTCGCACAAGGCGTGCCTGCTGCGGAACCACGGCACCATCGCCGTCGGGGAGAGCCCCGAGGAGGCCTTCTCCAGAACGGTCGTGTTAGAGGAGATGGCGGAGATCTACTACCGGGCCAGGGTCGCCGGGGAGCCGGTACTGCTCACGGACGAGCAGGTAACCGAGACGGCCGCCAAGATCGCCGGCTACGGCCAGGCCAGGCCCGTCTCCGCCGAAGGGTGAAGTCGTGGGATCCAAGGAGCCGTCTGTGATCCCCCCGCCGGCGCGAGGTAGGCCAGGATGAAGGACCGGTCCGAAGCTTCCGCCGCCGATCTCTACGGGGCGCCCGACCGCCTCTACGAGGGCTACGTCTTCGACCTCGACGGCACCATCTACCTCGGGAACGAGCTGTTGCCGGGGGCCGGGCGCCTGATCCGCAAGCTGCGCGAGCTGGGCAAGGAGGTCGTCTTCCTCTCCAACAACCCCACAAAGGACCCGAAGATGTACGCTGAGAAGCTGACCGGGCTCGGGTTGCCGACGTCCGAGGGACAGGTCGTCAATACCGTGGTAACCATGACCCGGTGGCTCCTGCGCAACCACCCGGACGCCACGGTCTTCCCTATAAGCGAGGAGCCCCTGAAAAACACGCTGCGGGAGGCGGGCATCAAGACGTCGGAGAGGGCGGAGGAGATAGACATCGTCATAGCCTCCTACGACCGCGCGTTCGACTACCGCAAGCTCCAGATCGCCTTCGACGCCATCTGGTTCCACAAGAGGG
>JAUJMB010000285.1 GCA_030447045.1 Rubrobacteraceae bacterium
TCTATGGGGACCGCGTAGCCGGCGTCGGCGCGGACGTCGAAGCCGCCGGAGAGGCGGTCGGTGTCGGAGAAGATCGAGCCGAAGGCCGCCGTTATAAAGCTCATGGTGACGATGGTGAAGACCACGAGGGAGAACATGGCGAGGGTCATGCCCGTGCGGAAGCGGCTCTGCATCGGGTAGGAGACGGCCGCCCTGAGGACGGGGGGCATGCCCCGGATCCAGCCGAAAAGGGCGACTACCGCGCCGAGGAGCAGGTCGGAGTTGTGGATCACGATCCAGACCCCCGCGAGAACGATCATCACCCCCGAGATAAAGAACAGGTCTATCCCTTCTGTCATCCCATCGGGGGCGAACGAGAAGGGCAGGAGCCACAGCCCGAGCAAGAGCACCCCGGCGGCCGTGAAGGCGATACGCTCCGGCAGGCGCAACACGCGCGCGACGAGCGCGGCCCCCACGACGAGGAGCGAGAGCCCGAGCATGTACAGTCCCGTCTGCTCAGCCCAAAGGCCCTGGAGGGTCAGCAACGCGCCGGCAACCGGCGTAGCGAGCGCGAGGAGGACGCCCTTCACCGAGCGGCCCTTCCTGTCGGGCTCCGGGATGTCGCGGATGGCGCGGACCACGTTCAGGCGGCTCACGCGCCAGGAGGAGATCAGGACGACGGCGAAGGTGAGGACCATGCCGAGGCAGAAGGCTATGACGACGTTCTCGGGGCTCGTGGCGAAGCGGATGTCGAACCCCTGGCCGGCGAACGCCTCGCCGAGCACGCGCACCATCAGCCAGCCGACCCCGACGCCGAGCACGCTGCCGATGGCGCTCGCTATCACGGCGTACATCGCCCCCTCGAAGGCGAACATGCGCATCAGGTGCCCCCGGCGCATCCCGACGGCCCTGGCGATGCCGAGCTCGTGCTTGCGCTCGGCGGCGAGCATGACGAAGATCAGGAATATGAGCAAGACCCCGGCCGCCACGGAGAACTGCCCGAAGAGCAAAAAGATGCTCGTGAAGGTCTCCCCGCCCTCGTCGGCCCGCTCTATGGCGTCCTTCTTGACGGGCTCCGCCGCAAGCTCGTTCTCCCGCAAGACCGGGCCGAGCGCCTCCACCGTGGCGTCCGTGCCGGCACCGCCCTCGACGGCCGGGCCCTCGTGGGTTACGAGGACGGAGTTGATCCTGCCCTCCTCCCCCACCCGCTCCTGCAACCGCCCGAGCGGCATGACCATCGACGCCGGGGCAGAGGGGTTCGCCCCCCGCTCGTAGACGCCGGCCACCGTCAGCTCCGAAGGCTCCGGCGCGGCGAGAACGGCCGCGTCCTCGGCGGCGGCAAGGGCCGCGGCGTTGGCATCGGCCATGTCGGCGGCCTCCGCTGTGGCGCTCGTGTCCGCTTCAGGCGCCGGAGCGAGGGTGGCGCGGACCACGTCCCCCTCGCCCACGTCGAGGCCTTTGGCGGCGTCGGCGCTAAGGTAGACCTCGTTCCGGCCGAGGTCGCCTACGCCCAGGGTCTTGCCCGAGGCGGCCGTGAGCCGGTCGAAGCCCTGCATGGAGTCTTCTGCGATGCCGAGCACGCTTACGGTCGGCTCGCTGAGGTCCGTGCCCCTGGCGGTGACGGGGACGGTCTCGGTGGCGAGGGGGGCGACGCCGGCGACGCGGTCGCTGCCGGAGAGCCTCTCGCGGACCTGCGAGGCGACGCCCGCGTCGAAGTACCGGGCGCGCTCGGCGGTCGCCTCGCCGAACGGTTGGCCTTCCGAGGCGTCCTGACCTCTGGCCTGCACCTGCACGTCCACCTGGCCCAGGTTCTCCAGGGACTGGAGGCGCAAGGAGTTGGTGAGGGTGTCGCCTGTGGTGAAGGAGGCGGAGAAGAGCATGGTCGCCAGCATCAGACCGAGGATAACGAGGGCGGTCTGGGCGGGGCGGCGAGGCAGGTTACGGGCGGCCATCCTGAAGGAGACGCGGTTACGGAGGGCGCTCAATACGATCAGAAGCAGGCCCACGCCGAAGACGGCGAGGAGGACCCACATGAGCTGCATCGTCGGGACGCCGAAGAGCTGTTCCATCCTAGCCCCCCTCCCCGTTCGTCCTCTCGCTCGTGATGTTGCCGTCGCGCATCAGGATCGTGCGGTGGGCGCGGGCCGCGACGGCGGCGTCGTGGGTGACGAGGACGAAGGTCTGGCGCTGCTCCCCGTTCAGGCGGACGAGCAGGTCCATGATCCCCTTGCTCGTCTCCGAGTCGAGCGCCCCGGTCGGCTCGTCGGCCCATACGATGGCCGGGTTGTTGACCAGCGAGCGGGCGACGGTGACACGCTGCTGCTGGCCGCCGCTCATCTCCGAGGGGCGCTTGTTCGCCTGCTCGGGGAGGCCGACCATCTCGAGGGCGTCCAGGGCCCACTGGCGGGCCTTCTTCTGCTTCTTGCCGGCGACGAGCAGGGGTAGCTCCACGTTCTCGACCGCGGAGAGGACCGGTATCAGGTTGTAAGACTGGAAGATGAACCCCATCTTCTCCGCCCGGAAGCGCGTCCGTTTCCTGTCGGACATCCCCGCTATAGAGTCGCCGTCCACCCTGACCTCGCCGTCAGATAGGTCGTCGAGGCCGGAGAGCACGTTCAGGAGCGTCGTCTTCCCGCACCCAGACGGGCCCATGATGGCGACCATCTCCCCCCGCCGGATGCCGAGGTCCACGCCCCGGAGCGCCCTCACCCGCAGCCCGCCGGCCTCGTAGACCTTCTGCACGCCGGCGGCCTCGATCATCAGGTCCGCGCCGTC
>JAUJMB010000286.1 GCA_030447045.1 Rubrobacteraceae bacterium
TCTTCGGCTACGACGCCACCGCCAACGTCGTCGAGGACTGGATGTACCGCGACGTGACGAGGAAGTACGTTCTGGACGAAAACGTCAGAGACTTCATGCAGCAGTCGAACCCCTGGGCCCTGCGCGCCATAAGCGAGCGTCTCCTCGAGGCGGCCGAGCGCGGCCTCTGGTCCGAGCCGGACCCCGAGGATCTTCAGACCCTCAAGGCGGCTTACCTGGAGAACGAGGGCATGCTGGAGGAGCGGTCGTGAAGGTGTTCGGGTCTTGGTCTGGGTCGTGAACGCGCCGTACCCCTTCTCCGCCATCGTCGGACAGGACGACCTGAAGCTCGCACTTCTCCTGAACGCCGTCTCGCCGGAGGTCGGCGGCGTGCTGGTACGCGGCGAGAAGGGGACGGCGAAGTCGACGGCGGTGCGGGCGCTGGCGAAGCTCCTGCCCCCGATCCGGGTCGTCGCGGGATGCCCGTTCTCCTGCGACCCCGAGGCCCCGAACCCCGAATGCCCCGCGGGACCGCACCCGCCCGACGCGCCGGTCGAGGAGCGTCCGGTGCGGCTCGTGGAGCTGCCCGTCGGGGCGAGCACGGACCGGCTGGCGGGGACGCTGGACATCGAGAAGGCGCTCTCGGAGGGGAGGAAGGCGTTCGAGCCCGGCATCCTCGCGGCGGCCCACAGGGGCATCCTGTACGTGGACGAGGTGAACCTGCTCTCGGACCACCTGGTGGACCTGCTGCTGGATGTTGCGGCGATGGGCGTGAACCACGTCGAGCGGGAGGGGGTGGGGGTACGCCACCCCTCGCGTTTCGTCCTCGTTGGCACGATGAACCCCGAGGAGGGCGAGCTCAGGCCGCAGCTCCTGGACAGGTTCGGCATCACCGTCGAGGTCGTCGGCAGCCCCGACCCCGCCGAGCGGGTCGAGGTGGTCCGCCGTCGCCTGCACCACGAGGCTGACCCCGGGGAGTTCGCCGAGAAGTGGTCGGGCGCCGACGCGGAGCTTGCCGCCTCTGTGGAGTTGGCGCGGCGACGGTTGCCGGGCGTGCGGCTCGGGGACGAGACGCTGCTGGCGATCTCGACGCTCTGCGCCGAGCTTGGGGTGGACGGCCTGCGGGGGGACATAGTGACCGCCCGAACCGCCCGTACCCTCGCCGCCTGGGACGCCAGGGATGAGGTGGACCTCGAGGACGCGAAGCGGGCCGCCCTGCTGGCCCTCTCGCACCGCCGCCGGCGCGGCCCCTTCGAGAGTCCGGGCGTCGACCCCGAGGAGATCGAGGCCGCCCTCCAGGGCCCCGGGCCGCCCGAAGACGACCCCGACGGCGGCGGTGCGCCGCCGGAGGACGGAAGGGAAGCGTCCGGCGAAGACCGGCGCCCCGACCCCGAGCCCTCCGAGTCGCGGGCCGGCGCCGGGGAGCGGGGCCACGCCTCGTCGGAGCCGTTCCGGCCGGTGCGGCTGGAGCGGGAGGACAGGGGCAGCGGCGGCCCCCTCGGGCGCCGGAGCCGCTCGGTGGGCGAGACGGGACATCCGGTGGGGGACCGGGAGCCGTCGGGCGGGCCGCGGGACGTGGCGCTGGCGGCGACGATCCGGGCGGCGGCCCCGCACCAGGGATCGCGTGGCGGGCCCGGACCGGGGATCCTGGTTCGGCCCCAGGACCTGCGGGAGAACGTGAGGGAGGGGCGGGAGGGAAACCTCATCGTCTTTCTCGTGGACGCGAGCGGCTCGATGGCGGCCAAAAAGAGAATGTCCGCCGTCAAGGGGGCCGTGCTCTCCCTGCTGGGCGACGCCTACCAGCGCCGGGACAAGGTCGCCCTGATCTCCTTCCGGGGGGAGGGCGCGGACCTTCTCCTGCCCCCGACCTCGAGCGTCGAGCTCGCCGCCTCCCGCCTCGAAGACCTCCCGACGGGGGGCCGAACGCCGCTGGCGGCGGGCCTCGGGAGGGCGGCCGAGGTGCTACAACGGGAGGGCCTGCGCGACGGGGCGCGGCGCCCGCTGCTCGTCCTCCTCACGGACGGGCGGGCCACGGCGGGCCCCGACCCGCGCGTGGCGGCCTCGGAGCTGCGACGCCTCGGCGGCGCGTCTTTCGTGGTGGACACGGAAGAGGGGCACGTGCGGCTCGGGATGGCCGCCGAGGTGGCCGGGGCGATGGGGGCGCGCCTTTTGCGCCTGGAGGACCTGCGGGCCGAGTCGCTCGTGGAGCTGGTCGAGAGGAGGCGGGTGGCGTGAGCGAGGCCGAGAAGACGCGGGAGCCGCGGGAGAAGAGGCTCAGGCGCAGGTCGAACAGGGAGCGTCCGCTCCTGGTCGTCAACACGGGGCACGGGAAGGGCAAGAGCACGGCGTCGTTCGGGATCATGCTCCGCGGGTGGGCCCGCGGCTACCGCATCGGCGTCTACCAGTTCGTCAAGAGCGGCAAGTGGCGGGTAGGCGAGCAGCAGGCCGCGGAGACTCTAGGCAACATCGACTGGTTCAAGCAGGGCGACGGCTGGACCTGGACGGTAAAGGACCTCGAGCACTCCGCGGACCTCGCCCGCGAGGGCTGGGAGGAGGTCAAGCGCCGTCTGGCCGACGAGACCTACGACATGCTCCTCCTCGACGAGTTCACCTACCCGATGAAGTTCGGCTGGGTGGAGACGGCCGAGGTCGTCGAGGTCCTCCGGAACCGCCCAGGCTTCCAGCACGTCATCGTCACGGGCCGCGACGCCCCGCCCGAGCTCGTCGAGGCCGCGGACCTCGTGAGCGAGGTGCGGAAGGTCAAGCACCCCA
>JAUJMB010000287.1 GCA_030447045.1 Rubrobacteraceae bacterium
GCGACGCGGCGGCGCTCGCCGAGGAGACCCACAAGTTCGAGTCGAGGTACCTGGACCGCCTGATCGGACCCTACCCCGAACGCGCCGACCTCTACCGCGAACGCTCCCCCATCCACCACACCGAAGGCCTCTCTTGCCCCGTCATCTTTTTCCAGGGCCTCGAGGACGAGGTGGTCCCCCCAAACCAGGCCGAGACGATGTTCGAGACCTTGAAGGAGAAGGGCCTCCCTGTCGCCTACGTCCCGTTCGAGGGCGAGCAGCACGGCTTCCGCCGCGCGGAGAACATCAAGCGGGCGCTGGACGCCGAGATCTTCTTCTACTCCCGCGTCTTCGGCTTCAGCCTCGCCGACCCCGTCGAGCCCCTCCGCATAGAGAACCTGGACGGACCGCCGGGGTGACGGTCACAGTCCGTCGCGGCGGACCGGAGGACCTCGAACCCGCGCTGGAGGTGTGGCGCGCGGCCGAGGAGGCCCGCAGGGGCGTTCCCGCGTCGCCCGAGCACGGCGGGCGGGTGCGGGCCCACGCACAGAACCCGACCGCCTTCCTCTTCGTCGCCGACGACGCGGACGGCATCGTCGGCATGGCCGTCGGCATGCAAGGCCTCGCGGACGACGGCGCCGGGCCCCCGGTAGAAGGCCTCTGCCACATAGGCGCCGTCTTCGTCCGGCCGAACCGCTGGGACGAAGGCCTCGGCGGAGCCCTGGTCGACGCCGTGCTCGCCGAGGCCAGGGCCCGCGGCTACGCGCGGGCCCAACTCTGGACACACGCGGCCAACAGCCGCGCCCACCGGCTCTACGAACGCCGCGGCTTCCGCTGCACCGGCCGCGAGGGCAGAGACGATCACGGGGAGACCATCGCGCACTACGCCCGCCGGTTGTAAATTACCCCCCAACGCAGCCAGACAACAACCCGTAGGGGCCGGTTTCAAACCCGCCCGCGGCGCGGGGCGGGGCACCCGTCCTGGGTCTCGACCGTAAGGAGGCACCCGTGAACGGAGAAGGCTGGCAAAGCCGGTGGCAGGAGACGAACAGGGCCAGCTGGGACGAGCGCGTCCCGATCCACGTCGGCGGCGAGTTCTACGACGTCGCGGGCTTCAAGGCGGGCGAGGAGCACCTGCGCCCCTTCGAGCTCGAGGAGATGGGCGACGTCTCGGGGAAGGAGCTCCTCCACCTCCAGTGCCACTTCGGCAAGGACACCTTGGGCTGGGCCCGCCGCGGCGCCCGCGTCACGGGCCTCGACTTCTCGGCCCCCGCCATAGAGGCGGCCAGGGGGCTCGCCGCCGAGATCGGGGTCGAGGCCGAGTTCGTCCGCTCCGACGTCTACGAGGCGAGGGAAGCCCTCGGGGGCCGGACCTTCGACGTCGTGTACACGGGCCTCGGCGCCCTCAACTGGCTGCCGGACATCGAGCGGTGGGCCGGGGTGGCGGCTGGCCTCGTCCGCCCCGGCGGCTCTCTCTACCTGGCCGAGTTCCACCCCTTCGCCGACATCTTCGGCGACGACGACCTGACCGTCGAGCACGACTACTTCCACACCGAAGAGCCGCAGATCTGGGACGAGCCCGGCACCTACGCCGACCTCGAAGCCGAGACGGAGCACAACGTCACCTACGAGTGGAACCACACCCTCTCGGACGTCGTGACCGCCCTCATAGACGCGGGCCTGGTCCTCCAATTCCTCCACGAGCACGAGCACACCCTCTTCCCCCGCTGGCCCATCCTCGAGAAGACCGACCTCGACACCTACCGCCTGCCGGAGGGGATCCCCCGCGTACCGCTCATGTACTCGCTAAAGGCGCACAAGCCGCGCCAACAGCCCGCCGCCTCCGGCGGCTAGTCAGCTCTTTCTTTTTGCTGAAGGGCTGAGAGCGAGGGCTACGGAGCGGGCCGAAGCGTGCTGAGATGCTGACGGGCGGAGCCCGGAGGGCGCAGCGTGCTACCCGGAGGCGCTCGCCTGCTCGACGGGCGCCTTCACGGTCTTTACGAGCTCCGCCTGCACGACCAGGCGGTCCTTGTAGTCGGGGAGGGTGCAGGTCTGGAGGCTCACGATGTTCTTGCCCTCGATGGGCTTCTTGACGGAGACCTCGTCGGGCCCCACGATGCGGCGGTCGAAGACCTTGTAGACGTACCTGGTGCCCTCGGAGTCCTCCAGGAGGACCCGCCGGCCCCTCTTCAGCTCGTTCAGGTCCCAGAAGACGAGGAAGCTCTCCGTGCGCGGGTAGCCGAGTCGGTGCCCGGCGATGTAGACGTTCGCCTCCCTCTCCCACGGGAAGCCCGTGTCGTTCACGTGCAGCGTCCCGTTCTGCAGGGCGGTCTCGTCCTGCGCAGGACCGCCGTAGACGGGGACGTCTTTTACCCGCTTCATGGTCGGCACGGTGAGGGTCATGGCCCGGTCCTTGGGCGCCGCGGGGACGGCGTTCCCGGCCTCCCGCACGTCGGCGAGCACGAGCCCCACGGAGACGAGCACGAGCGCCACCCCGGCGAACGCCAGCAGCAGCCGGTTGTAGCGCGGCGCGGCCGCGGAACCGCGGCCGGCGGTTCGCCCGCGCGTCGGCCGGCCGGGGCGGTCCCGCCCCTGCGAACTCCCCAGCGCGCGCCCGCCCCGGGAGACCCGGGAGGGGGTAGACGCTCTCTCCTGGCGGGTCCAGGACCCGTACGGTCTGCTCCTCACGGGGGCATATGATACAGCCCCCGCGCCACAAAACAATCAGCCGTCGGCAAGACGGGAGAGAGCCGGCGGCCGACGCTACCGGC
>JAUJMB010000288.1 GCA_030447045.1 Rubrobacteraceae bacterium
TAGCCCCCGATCTTGCCCTGCCTGAAGCCCCTCTGGCACGCCTCCTCGAAGGCCCTGATGAGGACCATCTCGCGGTACAGGTCCACGAGGCGCTCGGAGCTGGTCGCTATAGCCCCGTTCTCGCGCGTCTCTACGCCCCCGTTCTCCGGGTGCTCGTTCTCTGCCGACATTCGCGGCCCCTTCCCTCTCCGAGTTCCTAACCCTACGACAGAATACCAAAAGCGCGGGTATCGGACGGTGTCCAAAGCCCTCCTCCTAAGCGCTCTATACCCCGCCATCATGCCTCTTCTAACCACCCCCTCACCGCCCGGAAAGCCCGCGCCCGGTGCGAGTCCCGGTTCTTCTCCTCGCCAAGCTCCGCGTAGGTGAGCTCCGACCACCCGGGGACGAAGACCGGGTCGTAGCCGAACCCGCCCTCGCCGCGCGCCTCGGGGGAGATCTCCCCCAGAACCTCCCCCCTGAAGATCTCTACGCCCCCATCCGGCTTCGCGACGGCCGCCACGCAGACCGAACGCGCAGATCGGTCCTCGAAGCCGGAGAGCATCCCGAGCAGACCCTCGATGCCGACCGTCCCCATGAGCCACTTCGTGAGCGCCCCCGGAAAGCCGTTCCAGGCATCGACCATGACCCCGGAGTCTTCGGCCAGCACGTAGGCCTCCGGGAAGCCGAGGGCCTCGCGGGCGGCGAGGGCCTTGGCGGCGGCGACCTCGGCGGGGTCCACGCCTTGTATCTCGGGGACGCCGGGGTCGGCGGCCTCGAGCTCGACGCCCAGGATCTCGCGCACCTCCCGGCGCTTGTGCTCGTTGCCCGTGACGAAGACGATTCGCGCGCTTTTCATGGCGCGAAAGTTTACATAGTGGCGAGCCTTTGTGATAGAGTCGCCGCCATGCAAGAGGTAAGGGTGGAGAGCCTCGAAGGGCTGGAGCGGCGGGGGGGCCGCGTCCGCCTCTCCGCCAACGCCGGCTCCCTGAGCATCGTCTTCCCCGAAGAAGTGTGGGAGCGCGCGACGGGGGAAGCCGTCCCCGCCCAGGAACCCACGCCGGAGGAACTGGCGGAGCTAGATGAGATCCGGGCCCGCCTGGAGCGGTACGCCTATGAGAATTCCTTCAGGACCGCCCTCAAGAACGTCCGGTACGCCGGGGACGGCCCTGCCGTCCAGTACGACCTGGTGCTCGAGCCGTCGGGGCTGCTCGCGGCGACCACCGGGTACCTCTTCGCGCCCGTGGTGGGCAGGGACCTCGTGGAGCGCGTCGGGCTCGTGTTGGGCGGGGGCGGCGTCGTCGAGCAGGCGTACCTGATCGGGGCCGTCGCCGACGACGCCGCTCTGGCCGCCGGCAACGAGGCCTTGAAAGTCCTCTCCGTCCGGGGCCGCCGGTGCGGCGCGAGCCGCTTCGAGATGCCGCCCGAGCTCTGGCAGGTCCTCTCCCGAGAACTCGGCTGGAGGGACGTCGAAACCTTTGTGAACAGGGAGGAATAACCCTTTGCCGCTCGTAGACCTCGACCGCTTCGACTTTCTCTACGCCACGCGCGTCAAGGGCATGAAGAGCGCCGCGACCCGCGACCTGATGGCGACGCTCTCGCGTCCGGGCATCATCTCGCTGGCCGGGGGCTTCCCGGACACACGGGCCTTCGGGGAGGAGGCCTTTCGGGAGATCTCGCAGGGCATAGCCCCCGACGCCGCCCAGGCCCTCCAGTACGGCCCGACCGCCGGCCTCGAGTCCATAAAGGACGTCATCGTCGAGGTCATGGGCGCCGAGGGCACGCCGGCCCGCCAGGAGGACGTCTTCGTCACCACCGGCGCCCAGCAGGGCCTCGACCTCGTGGCGAAGGTCTTTCTCGACGAGGGGGACGCCGTCCTGTGCGAGGGCCCCACCTACGCGGGCGCCCTCAACGCCTTCGCCGCCTACCGCCCGAAGATAGCCCACGCCCCGATGGACCGGGCCGGCATCATCCCCGTCGCCGCGCGAGAGACCCTCCTCAGGGCGCGCAAGCAGGGCGTCCACGTCAAGTTTATCTACACCGTACCCAACTTCCAGAACCCCACCGGCGTAACGATGGTCGCCGAGCGCCGTAGGGAGCTCCTCGAGCTCGCCCGCGAGTTCGACCTCATCATCGTCGAGGACAACCCCTACGGGATGCTGCGGTTCGAGGGGGAGCCGCTGCCTACCCTCGCCGCCCTGGAGCAGGAGGAGGGGGACGTCGACCGGGTGGTTTATCTGGGGACGTTCTCCAAGATCTTCGCGCCGGGGGTGAGGCTCGGGTGGGTGCACGCCCAGCCCGGCATCCTGCACAAGATCAACGTCGGCAAGCAGGGGGCCGACCTCTGCTCCTCCAACCTCTCGCAGATGATGATCTCCTCCTACTTCCGAAACGCCGACTGGCGCGCCTACGTCAAGCGCCTCAACGGCATGTACAAGGAGCGCCGCGACGCGATGCTCGACTCTTTAGCCGAGTTCATGCCCAAGGAGGTCCACTGGACCCACCCCGAGGGCGGGCTCTTCGTGTGGGCGACGCTCCCCTCGTACCTGGACGCGACGGCGATGCTGCCCCGCGCGGTAGCCAAGAACGTCGCCTACGTGCCGGGGGAGGGCTTCTACGCGGGCGGGGCCGGCAAGAACCACATGCGGCTCAACTTCTCGTTCGTGGAGCCGGAGAAGATCCGGCGCGGCGTCGAGATCCTCGCGGAGACCACCCGCGAGCGTATGGAGCTGCGCAGCGACATGGAGCGCGGCTC
>JAUJMB010000289.1 GCA_030447045.1 Rubrobacteraceae bacterium
GCGATGGCGTCGCAGAGGTCCTCGACGTCCAGGAGCTGGTAGCGGTTGTTGCCCGAGCCGATCATGGGGAAGTCGTGCCCCGTGTGGGCCCAGTCGTAGAAGAGCGCGAAGACCCCGAGCCGCTCTGGGCCCACGAAAGACTTGGGGCGGATGATCGGGACCGTGAGGCCCTTCGCGCGGTACTCCAGGCAGACCATCTCGGCCTGGATCTTGGCCTGCCCGTAGGGCCCCACGCCCTCCAGCTTGTCCGTCTCGTAGAGCGGGTGGTGGTCCGGTATCCCGTAGACCGCCGTGGAGGAGACGTGGACGACGCGCTTCACGCCGTGCCGGAGGGAGGCGTCGAGCACGTTGCGGGTGCCCTCGACGTCCGTGGTGTAGATGTCTTCGGCCGAGTAGAGGGGCAGCGCCGCCGCCGTGTGGACCACGAAGTCCGCGCCCGCGACGGCTTGGTCCACGAACGCCTTGTCGCGGATGTCGCCGGTGAACTCTTCCACCTGCCCGCGTTCGGGGTAGTCGAAGGGTTCGAGGTCGAGGGAGGCCACCTCGTAGCCGCGGGAGAGCAGGTGCCTGGCGAGGTTTATGCCGAGAAACCCCGCTCCGCCAGTGATGAGCACTTTTCCGCGTCGATCCATGAGCCTGATCACTCCTTGTGTAGAGAGGCGGTTCGCCGGCCCGCTCCGGGCCGCGCAAACGGCGCGCATTTTAGCACGCCGCCTCCAACGCACGCCCCGCCCGATGGTTTATAACTGTTGGGGTAGATACGAAGCCAGCACAGGAGGAGCCCCGCTGACCGGCGCACTCGTAGGACCCGACCACCACGCGAAGAACGGGATGCGGCATCCGACGCTTCGGGCCGTCTTCACGCTCGCCGTGGCGCTCGCGGCGGCGCTCGTCCTCGCCGGCTGCGCAGCCGAAGGGGGCGCATCATCCGCCGGGGCCGATGGCGGCGGGAAGGCCGACCCTTCCGGAGGGGAGACCGCGGAGCTCGGCACACCCTCGCTCGGCAGGGAGGACGCGCCGGTGGTCCTGACCGAGTACTCGGACTATCAGTGACCATTCTGCGGCAAGTTCGCCCGTGAGGTGGAACCGGAGCTCTACGAAAAGTACGTAAAGGACGGAACACTCAAGCTCGAGTGGAAGGACTTCCCCTACCAGGGCCGGGAGTCCGTCGACGCCGCGCTGGCCGCCAGGGCCGCCCAGGCGCAGGGCCGATTCTGGGAGTACCACGACCTTATCTACGAGAACCAGTCCTCCGGCAACAGCGGCGGTTACAACGAGGAGAGCCTCACCGCGCTCGCCGAGGAGGCGGGCCTCGACACGCAGAGGTTCGAGAGAGACCTGAGGGAGGCCCGCTACGACGACGTGGTCCAGGCCGATTTCGAGGAGGGGCAGGGGCTCGGGATAAGCGGCACGCCGACCTTCTTCATCAACGGCCGGGTGCTCGTCGGTTTGCAGCCGCTCGAGACCTTCGAGAAGGCCATAGAGGAGGCCGAGAGGGAGGCCGAGGGTGGTTGAGGTAGGCTTTCTGGCCTCCTTCCTGGGTGGGCTGCTCTCGCTCTTGAGCCCGTGCAGCGCGCTGCTGTTGCCGGCGTTCTTCGCCTACGCCTTCCAGTCGCGCTACGAGCTCGCGTGGAGGACCGCCGTCTTCTACGTGGGGCTCACGGCGACGCTCGTGCCGCTTGGGATGGGGCTCGCGGCCGTCAGCCGGCTCGTCTACGGCCAACGGGGCACCCTGATCTTCGTCTCCGGCCTCGTCATAGTTCTCCTAGGCGTCCTCCAGATAACGGGGCGCGGCTTCTCCTTCGTCCCGGCCCGCTTCGGCGCCGCGAGGGACGGTTCTTTGGTCTCCACCTTCGTCCTCGGCGCGGTCTACGGCTTCGCCGGTTTCTGCTCCGGGCCCATCCTGGGCGCGGTCCTCACCGTGGCGGCCTCCTCGGGCTCCCCCCTGTCCGGGGCGGGCCTGCTCGCCGCCTACGCCGCCGGGATGGCCGTCCCGCTCTTCGTGATGGCCCTCCTCTGGGACCGCTTCGACCTGGGCAGCCGCCGCTGGCTGAGGGGCAGGGAGCTCGCCCTGCCCGGCGGCGTGCGGGTCCACTCCACGAACCTCGTCTCCGGCGTCATGTTCATAGCACTCGGGACGCTCTTCGTCGCGTTCCAGGGGACGTCGGCGCTCGAGGGCTTCTACGCCGCCAACGGGGCGACCGACCTCGCCTTCGCCGCCGAGCGGTGGGTAACCGCGCTCGCCGAGAGCGTCCCCCTCGCGCTGATGCTGGCGGTCTTCGCCGTCCTGTTCGCGGGCCTCGTGCTCTACAAGCTCGCCCGCCGCCTGCCCCGCCGGGGCCGGAAGCGCCCGGCGGGCCACAAGGGCTAGGGCGCTGGACCTCCTGACGCCCGCCCGGTTCGAGGACCCCGTCGCGGCCTATGGCTACGTCAGGACGATCTTCGACCAGGTCGCGGCAGGGGAGAGGTCTGCGACCGTCTCGATCACGCCCTCCACCCGCCACGTGGGCGTGACCCGCCGCGACACCTTCCGCCCCGGCTTCGCAGAGGCCGTCCGTGCCGCGAACAGAGACGGCTATCCCGTCCTCGTCCGGTCCTCCGGCGGGGGCGCCACCGCCGCCGATACGGGCACCTTCGGCTTCTCCATCATACGGCCGGCGGGGGAGGAGATCGGGCGCGGCATCCCCGAACGCTACGACGAGGCGGCGG
>JAUJMB010000290.1 GCA_030447045.1 Rubrobacteraceae bacterium
CGTCTTTATCTCGACGGAGGGGAACTAGCATGCCCGGTCGCCTGGAGAACAAGGTAGCCGTCATCACCGGTGCCGCCAGCGGCATCGGCCGCGAGACGGCCCGCCGCTTCGCCGAGGAGGGTGCGAGGGTCTGCGTGGTGGACCTCAACGACCTGGCGGGCGGGGAGGTGGCCAAGGAGTTCGACGGCCTCTACGTCCACGCCAACGTGACGGACCCCGACGACGTGCAGCGGATGTACCGGGAGGCGTCGGAGCACTTCGGCGGCGTCGACGTCCTCTTCAACAACGCCGGCATCTCCCCGCCGGACGACGACTCGATTTTGGAGACCGAGATGGACGCCTGGGAGCGCGTCCAGAACGTCAACCTCAAGAGCGTCTACCTCTGCTGCAAGCACGGAATACCGCACCTGCTGGAGCGGGGTGGGGGTTCGGTCATAAACACGGCGTCGTTCGTGGCGGTGATGGGGGCGGCGACGAGCCAGATCTCCTACACCGCATCAAAAGGCGGCGTCCTGGCCATGAGCCGCGAGCTCGGCGTCCAGTTCGCCCGACAGGGCGTCCGCGTCAACGCGCTCTGCCCCGGCCCTGTCAACACGCCGCTCCTGCAGGAGCTCTTTGCCAAGGACCCGGAGAAGGCCGCCCGCAGGCTCGTCCACCTGCCCATGGGGCGGTTCGCGGAGGCCGTCGAGATCGCCAACGCCGCCCTCTTTCTCGCCTCGGACGAGTCGTCTTACGTCAACGCCTCGACCTTCCTGGTTGACGGCGGCCTCTCCGGGGCATACGTTACGCCCGAGTAGGGAGGTCTGTATGAGACAAGGTCTATCCAACAACATCCTCGACGCCATCGGTGGGACGCCCCTGGTCGAGGTCGACGGCATCTACTGCAAGCTCGAGTACCTCAATCCCTCTGGTTCCATAAAGGCGCGCATCGCGAAGTACATGATCGAGCGCGCCGAGGAGGAGGGCCTGCTCCGCCACGGCGACACCATCGTCGAGGCGACGAGCGGCAACACCGGCAACGCGCTCTCGATGGTCGCCGCCGTCAAGGGCTACAGGATGCTCGTCGTTATGCCAGAGGGGATGAGCGGTGAGCGCGTGGCCATAAGCCGCGCCTTCGGGGCCGACGTCATGGAGATCGGGCACTTCCACGTCAACGAGGCCCTCGCCAAGGCGAAGGAGCTCGGCGGGGAGCCCGGCTACTTCTGCCCCTCGCAGTTCGAGTCCGAGTGGAACGTCGAGGAGAACAGGATCTGGCTCGGGCCGGAGATTTTAGAGCAGTTGCCGGAGGGGGCTGTGCCCGATGCCATCGTGATGGGGGTGGGGACCGGCGGCACCCTGATCGGGGTGGGGCAGGCCTTCCGCGAGGTGAACCCGGCCGTCAAGCTCTTCGCGATGGAGCCGTCCGAGTCCTCGACGATCCTGTGCGGGGAGGTCGGGGACCACCTCATCGAGGGGATCTCCGACGGCTTCGTCCCGGGCATCTTCGAGCGCCACCGGCAGCTCGTCGACACCGCCCTCACCGTGGACTCCGAGGAGGCCGTGCGCGAGATGCGCCGCCTCGCCCGCGAGCACGGCCTCTTCGTCGGCCCTTCGAGCGGCGCGAACCTCATAGCCGCGAGAAAGGTGCGCGAGTCCTACCCTGACCTCGGGACCATCGTCACCCTGTTCTGCGACGAGGGCGAGAAGTACATAAGCGAGCACTTCGCGGCCAGGGATGCGGTCAGGCTCACCTCCGAGAACTACACCTGAGCCCCAAGGTGCCGCTCCCTGCGCGGCCCGTTGGCGAGAACCGGGCTCGATAGGACCCACAACACGGGCCGTCCGGGCGAAGGAAGATCTTCTCCCTTCGAGACCAGCGCTGCGACCGCGCGGGATAGGACCAGCACCGGGGCCGCGCCCGCCTCCTCTCTGCCCAGCAGTTCGCGCACCATTCCGGTACCTCGCTATCCGTCCTTCTTCCTTGCCCGCCTGAGCATGAACCAGTTGGGAACGCCCAGCACCTCCCCCTCGCCGACGACCTCGAAGCCGAAGCGCTCGTAGAAGCGGACGTTTATGGGCTTGTCTGTCTCCAGGTAGGCGTCCTCGCCTGCGGCGTCCATCCTGGCGCAGAACACGCGCATCATGCGGCTTCCCACGCCCTCGCCCTGCAGGTGGGCGTCGACGGCGAGCGGGCCGAGGTGCCAGTGGCGCTCCCCGGGATGGTGACGTTGCCAGGCTCCCATCCAGCGCATGATGCGCCCGGCGGTCCGCGGGCCGATGGTGAGCATGCTGGGCAGCATGCGAAGCTGCTGGCCGAGGCCCGGCAGGCAGTCGCCGGGCGGCATCATCCCGCAGACGCCGACGACGACGCCGTCTTCACGGCGGGCGACCAGCGTGTGCGAGAGGTCGCTGACAGAGAACATCATAGACACCAGCTTGCGGAAGCGCCTCCGTCGGGTCTCCGGGTCCTCCCCGAAGGCGGCCACGTGCAGGGGGTTGTCGCGCATCCCGCGCGAGAGAACGTCGAGGACCTCCTCGGTCTCGGCCGCGCCTATGGCCCCGATCTCCAACCCGTCCAGCCACACGCGCTCCTTCGCGATCCTGTGCTCCATCGTCCGCTCCTCTCTCGCCCTTACCGAACCTCTCTGATGCGTAGTCTGCCGCCCAGCTTCTACGCGGACCATCCACAGCACCCCCACAGCTCTCCCACGGTGGGTCTGTGGGAGACG
>JAUJMB010000291.1 GCA_030447045.1 Rubrobacteraceae bacterium
AGCGGCGCAGGAGCGGTCGCGAGTTCTTGTAGCCGCAGTGCTCGCTCCACATCACGCTGAAGAGCGAGAGCTCCAGGTAGTTCGGCTCCCGGCCCATCAGGTCCAGGATGCGCCCGTACTCCCACCCCGAGAGGCCAAGGGCGCCGTATGTCTCCTGCGTGTTCAGACCCCAGCCCCCGCCATGACGGAGCGCAGGACCTTCAAGCCCTCCTCCGAGCCGAGCGCGGGGTCCGAGACGCGCTCGGGGTGCGGCATGATCCCGACGACGTTCCGCTCTTCGTTGCACACGCCGGCGATGTCGTTGACCGACCCGTTCGGGTTCTCCAGGTAGCGCATCACCACCCTCCCCTCGTCCTCCAGGCGGGCGAGCGTCCCCGCGTCCACGAAATAGTTTCCCTCGTTGTGCGCGACCGGCAGCGTGAGCTCCTCTCCATCCTCGCACCCGGCGGTCCAGGGGGTGTCCGTCGCCTCGACGCGGACGCGGACGCGGTCGCAGACGAAGCGCATGTGCGTGTTCTGGAGCAGGGCGCCGGGCAGCAGGTGCGCCTCGCAGAGCACCTGGAACCCGTTGCAGACGCCGAGGACCGGGCCCCCCTCCTTCGAGAACGCCTCGAGCGGCCCCATCACGCCGGCGAAGCGGGCGATGGCGCCGGGCCTCAGGTAGTCGCCGTAGGAGAACCCGCCTGGCACGATCACGGCGTCCACCCCCTTCAGGTCCGCCTCCGCGTGCCACAGCTCGACGGGCTCGGCACCCATCCGCTCGACGGCGTAGAGCGCGTCCCTGTCGCAGTTGGATCCCGGGAACACGGTAACCCCGATCCTCACGAGAGCACCTCCCACTCGTACTCCTCGACGGTGGGGTTCGAGAGCAGCCGCCGGCACATCGCGTCGACCTCGTCCGCGCTCTCGACCTCCATCTCGATCAGGCGCCCCACGTGGACGGTCCTGACGCCCCGGAACCCCAGGGCCGGAAGCGCCCCCCGCACGGCCTCACCCTGCGGGTCGAGGATGCCCTCCTTGGGACGGACCAACACGCGAATCTTCAAGGTTTCAGGCATCAGGCCTCAGGTCTGGTGTTGTCGACTCGTACCGACCTTCTGTCGGACGCGATGACTGCCGCACGCTACTTGCCGCGTAGACCACCGCCAACCGGCAACCTCTCGTGGTCTCCATCAAGCGCCGCCCTCCTCGTTTGTACCTGATGCCTGATGCCTGACGCCTGACGCCAGCGTAACTCGGCGCAGCATCTCCGCGTAGGCCTCCTCCATCCCGCCGAGGTCCCTCCGGAAGCGGTCCTTGTCCAGCCGCTCGCCCGTCTCCTTGTCCCAGAAGCGGCACGTATCGGGGCTTATCTCGTCGGCCAGCATGAGCTTTCCGGCCGCGTCGCGGCCTACCTCTATCTTGAAGTCTACGAGCAGGACGCCCCTCTCGTCGAAGAAGGGGGCGAGAATGGCGTTGACCCTCAGGCCGAGCTCCTCGCAGAACTCGAGGTCCTCGTCGCCCACGCCGAGCTCGCGGAAGTGGTGCCAGTTGAGGAGCGGGTCGCCCAACGCGTCGTTCTTGTAGCACAGCTCTATTATCGGGGCCCTTAGTCGTCGGCCCTCCTCGAAGCCTAGCAGGCGCGAGAGGGAGCCGGCGGCCACGTTGCGGACGACGACCTCGACGGGGAGCATCGTGAGCTTTATGGTCTTTATGGTCGTCTCGTCCACCTGCTCTATAAAGTGGCTCGGGACGCCGTTGGCTTCGAGAAAGGCGAACATCGCGGCGCTCATGGTGGCGTTCGTCTTGCCCTTGTCCTTCCACGAGCCGCGTTTCTGCGCGTTAAAGGCGGTGGCGTCGTCCTTGTAGCGGTGCAGCAGGACGGTCTCATCATCGGTGGAGAAGACCCGCTTTGCCTTGCCCTCGTAGAGAAGGGTCTCAGGCATCTTCCAGCCTCCCCTTGAGCCTTTCGACGCGCTCGAAGACGACGCCGGTGTTGCGGAGCGCGTGGGAGGGGTCGAAGAGCGCGTCCAGCTTGCCGTCCAGGTGCTCGCGCACCTCCTCCCTGTCTTCGAGAAGCTCGCGGAAGCCGCCCTCGCCCTCCCAGGCCTGCATCGCGGCTCCCTGCACGACGGCGTAGGCCTCGTCGCGGGAGAGGCCGGCCTCGACGAGGGCGAGCAGGACGCGGCCGGAGAAGACGATGCCGCCGCCCACGTTGAGGTTGTCGCGCATCCTGTCCTTGTGGACCTGCAGGCCGCCGAGGACGCGGTGCGTGGTGCGGAGCATGTAGAAGGCGAGGATGGTCGCGTCAGGCAAGACGACGCGCTCGGCCGAGGAGTGGCTTATGTCGCGCTCTTGCCAGAGGGCGTTGTTCTCGAAGCCCACGGCCGCGTAGCCGCGCAGGAGGCGGGCCATGCCGCACAGGCGCTCGCATAGGATAGGGTTCCGTTTGTGCGGCATCGCCGAGGAGCCCTTCTGGCCGCGGCCGAAGGGCTCTGCTAGCTCCCGGACCTCCGTCCGCTGCGCCCCCCGGATATCGAGCGCTATCTTCTCCATCGTCGATCCCAGGATGGCGAGCGCCGACAACACCTCGGCGTGCCGGTCCCGCTGCACGACCTGCGTCGAGGCCGGCGAGGACTGGATGCCGAGCCCCTCGCACGTCAGGGCCTCAACCCTCGGGTCCACGTTCCCGTAGACGCCGACGGCGCCGGAGATCTTGCCGAC
>JAUJMB010000292.1 GCA_030447045.1 Rubrobacteraceae bacterium
CGGCAGAAGTTCCGCTCCGGCGCGCCACGGTCTTGGCTGCTGGCGGCGTAGACGGAGAGGTGCTCCCCGCCCTCCACCTCCAGCGTGCCGGCGTCGGCCCCGAGGTTGATGGCGTAGCCTCCGCCCCCGGCCGTCTTGCGGCAGATCGAGCAGTAGCACGCCTGGTAAGGATAGAACGTGTCGGACTCGGCGCGGAACCGGACCGCTTTGCAATGGCACGACCCTTCGAGCAGCATGGCGCCCTCCAAACTCGAACCTTCTGTCGATGTCGGATCCTGCTTACCCGCCACGGCCCGCCGGTAAAGCGGCCGGGGTGATCAGCCCCCGTGTAGACCGTCCAGCGTGACCGGCTTCTCGTTTCCGTCCACCACGGGGCCAGGCGTGGTGAGCCGCTCCAGCAGTTGGTCGCGGGTTTCGTTCTCGTCTCCCCGGACCTGAACCGGGCTGCCCGAGACCGTGTACCACTCGTCCGCGCCGGCATAGCGGACCGCGACGTGAACCCCTTCGGCCTCGGGCCGGCATAGCAGCTCCAACTCTCCGGTGACGGCGCCCGCCTCCTCGGTCAGCACGCCGCCGGTGGTGGAGGTGAAGGTCGAGCGGAGCTCGTCTCCGATTGGGCCCGTCATCTCTTCTCGCAGGTCGCGAGCATCTGCTTCAGGGCCGCCTTCTCCTGGGGGTTGATGGTCAGGTCGTAGTCGGACTTGACGCCTATCCAACGCCTCGCGTAGGAGCACCAGATGGCCCTGTTGGGGGGCTTCCACGCCTCGGGGCCCTTGTCCCCCTTCTCCTGGTTGGCGTTGTCCTCGACTGATAAGAGGTTGTCCGGGTCGTTGGCGTAGCGCTCGCGCTCGGCCTCGTCCCATCTGGAGGCCCCGCTCCTGTGGGCGTTCGCTAAAGGGACGAGGTGGTCTATGTCTATGTCCAGGGGATCGGTGTAGACCCGCGTGGTGTAAGGGTCGCGCCAGCGTCCCGATTCGACGTCGCAGCTCTCGCCGACGACCACGTCTTCGCCGTCACGGATCAGGGCGGCGTCCCGTACATCACAGGAGCCGTCCGAGACGTCCCACCCGAACTCCTGGGCGTCGGACCAGTGCGGGAAGTCCTCCCGGTCGTACCCGGCCATCGAGCCGGGCGGCGAGACCTCCAGCTCTTTGAGGGCCTTGCCGGCGTCCGCCGGGACCCGTCCGGTATTCGAGCTCTCGATCTCGTTGAGTACTTCGTCGAGTAGCGCGTCCAGCTCCGCGTTTGAGCAAGAGACGGAGAAGACAGCTACGACCATAAGGGCTACCGTCGCCGCGATGCGGCCCGCGGCGCGCCTCACGGGCGTCTCCGGCCACCCACCTTGACGCGCTTGGGGTTCATGGCGACGTAGACGTTGCCGTCCTCGACCTTGACCTCGTGCTTGGGCACGGGTTTGACGGCGGGGAGGCTCTTTGGCTGGCCGGTCCTGACATCGAAGAGGGCGCCGTGGAGGGGGCACTTGATCCTGTCCCCCTCCATCCCGCCCTCGCTCAGGTAGGCGAAGGCGTGGGTGCAGACGTCCTCGAAGGCGTGGAACTCGCCGTCCACGTTGCACAGGGCCACCGGGCGGTCCTCGACCCTGTACTGCCTTACCGTGCCGGGGGCGACCTCGTCGGTCGAGGCTACCTTGTGGAACTCGGGCATCTCTAGGCGGCCCGCTCCTCGAAGCCGAGCCCGATCTTGCCCTCGATGGCCCGGTCCAACTTCTCCTTGAGGCCCTTAAGCGGAATCCTGCTCGTAACCTCCCCGAAAAAGCCGAAGACGACGAGCTTCTCGGCCTCGGCGCGCGGGATGCCGCGGCTCATGAGGTAGAAGAGCTCCACGTCGTCGACCTGCCCGGTCGTCGAGCCGTGGGAGCACTTCACGTCGTCGGCCATGATCTCCAGGTTCGGCAACGACACGGCGAACGCGTCGTCCGTCCCGAGGATAAGGTTCCTGTTGGTCTGGTACGCGTCGGTCTTCTGCGCCCCCGGCTCGACCCGGATGAGCCCGCTGAAGACGGCTATGGACTCGTCGCGGAGCGCGCCCTTGTACAGCAGGTCCGAGTGGGCGTTGGGCGAGATGTGGTCCTGAAGCGTGTGGTGGTCGAGGACCTGGTTCTGGTCGGCGAAGTACAGGCCGAGCATCTCCGAGTCGCTCCCCGGGGCCGTAAGTCCAGCCTCCACGTTCGTACGACTAAGTTGCGAGCCGAGCGCCACGACGAGGCTGTTGATCGTCGAGTCCTTGCCGGCCTGGCTTCGGATGGTGTTGAAGTGGAGCACGTTGCGCTCCCAATTCTGCAGCGAGACGTAGCGCAGGTTCGCCCCCTCGCCGACGTAGAGCTCGACGGCCCCGTTGGAGAACGCCGGGTCCTCGGCGCTCGCGCTCGCGTACTCGTCTATGTACGTGACGGAGGCACCCTCCTCGACCACGACGAGGGTGCGCGGCATGATCGAACCGACCACGTCGAGCCACCTGTAGCTCTGGATCGGCAGCTCCACGTCGACCCCCCGCGGCACGTACAGGAACGACCCGCCCGCAAAGCCCGCCGCGCACAGCGCCGCGAACTTGTCGTAGTCCTCCGGCACGAGCCCGAAGAGCTTCTCCCTGACGATATCCTCGTGCTCCCGAAGCGCCGTGTGCAGGTCCGTAAAGACGACGCCCTTGCCGCTAACCTC
>JAUJMB010000055.1 GCA_030447045.1 Rubrobacteraceae bacterium
CCGCGTCCCCGCGCACCTTCTGGTCCCCGCCGGAGCAGAACGCGTCGGGCCCCTCCCCGGTGAGGATGATGACGCCCGTCTCGTGGTCCTCGCGGGCGTCCTCCACGGCCTTCATCATCTCCACGACCGTCAGCGGACGGAACGCGTTGCGCACCTCGGGGCGGTTTATGGTGATCTTGGCGATCCCCTCCGCCTTCTCGTACTTTATGTCCTCGAATTCTCCGGCCGATCTCCACGCTATCTCTGTCATGGTGGGGATTATATGGCGTGTGAAGTTCCGTGCCGCCGGACGCCGGCCCCGAGAGGGTTTTCTGTTCCGATCGGTCTGCCGTAGCCTATCCCCACCGTGCATCCGCAGAAGCGGCTCGTCGGTGCAAGGACGCCCATACCCACGCGGAGAGGGGCGTGAGGGGCGATCCGCCGTGCTCCTAGCCGCAGGCCAGGAAGTCTCCTAGCACGGAGAGGTACGCTCCGGGGGCCTCGGCGTGGACGTTGTGCCCGGTGTCCGGCACGACGACAGCCCGGATACGCGGGCTCAGGTCCTCCATGCGGCGGGAGATGCCGACGAACTTCCCGTCGAGCTCCCCGGCGACGGCGAGCGTGGGGACCCGAAGGTTCGGTAGCTCCCCCCAGAGCGACGGCTGGCTTCCGGTTCCCATGCCCCGCAGCGACTTTGCGAGCTCGGCGGGGTCGTTGCGCAGCCTGTCTTCGATGGTCCGGCGCAGGAGGTCCTCGTCTCTCGCGAGCGGCGCGAAGATCGGCTGCCGGTACCACTCGTGCAGGAACCCCCGGAGGTCGCCGCCCTCCAGGCGGGCAGCTTTCTCCTTGTCGGCCGCCCTGCGGGCGGCCCTCTCCCCGGCGTCTTCCAGGCCGGGCGAGGTGGACTCCAGGAAGAGCCCGGCGCAGCGGTCCGGGTGGCGGAGCGCCAGGTACAGGGCGAGCCGGCCGCCCATCGAGTACCCGACGATCGTCGCGCGGTCCGTGCCGGTCGCGTCGAGGGTCTGCAGCACGGAGCGGGCCGCGCCCTCAATCGAGTAGGTGTCGGACGGCAACCGCAGCGAGGCGCCGTGTCCCGGGAGGTCGGGGGCGACGCAGCAGCGTCGCCCGGCCAGGGCGGCCGAGACCTCGCGCCAGTCCTCCCCACGGCCCATGAAGCCGTGCAGAGAGAGCACGGCCGGGTCTCCCGGGTCCCCAAAGAGGGCGTGGTTCAGGCTAGGCAGGGGTTCTTCCTAGCGCGGCTCGGCCTTCGGCACGCCCTCTAGGGGCGCGCGGACGTTCTCGGGTACATATCCGCAAGGGCGGGCTTACCTTGTCGCGGGGCAAGGGATCACCCCTCCCTGGTTCCAACCGCCGCCTGCGCGAGGAGTCGCCGGTGGAGCGCCACGTTCTCCGCCCGGTCGGTCTCGACCTCTATCAGGGAGGGACCGCCCGCCGACCGGGCCGTCCGGTAGGCGGAGAGGAAGGCCTCGGGCGTCTTTGGCCTCTCGTAGTGGAGGCCGAACATGGCCGCCGCCGGACCGAACCCGACGCCCTGCGGCGTGCCGAAGAACGGCTCGAAGAAGGGTCCGTGCTCGGAGACGGGGAGGAAGGAGAAGATCCCGCCGCCGTCGTTGTTCAGGACGACCACCGTGACGGGGAGGCCGCGCAGCATGGCCAGGGAGTTCAGGTCGTGCAGGAGGGCCAGGTCCCCGATGAGCAGGGTGACGGGGCGGCCCGAACCCCGCGCGTACCCCGCGGCCGTGGCGACGGTGCCGTCGATGCCGCTCGCCCCCCGGTTCGCCGCGACCGGGACGCCGGCCCCGTCCGTGGCGGCGAAGGCGTCGAGGTCCCTGATCGGCATGCTGCTCGCGACGACGAGCCCGTGGCCCTCGGCCACCTCCCGCGAGATCAGCCGCGCCACGAGCGGCTCGTCGAGCCCGTCTCCCACGGCCAACGCCCGGTCGAGCACCGAGCCTACCTCACCCGAAGCCGCCCGCCACCCCGCGGCCCAGGAGGCCTCCGCCGCAGAGGAACGCTCGGCGGCGAGCCGGCCGAGCGAGGCGCAGAAGTCCTCGATGCCGGACTCGACGCTGTGCGTGACGAGGTGGCCGGGGTCCAGCCTGAAGGGGTTCTCGCGGACGACCACGTAGGGGTCGGGGCGGTGGCCGGCGACGAAGCCCTCGAGGCGCTTGCTCAGGGCGCGCCCGCCGAAGTGGAGCACGGCCTCGGGGGCGTGGTCCGCCGCGAACTCCGCGTCCGCCAGCAGGACATCGTAGAAGGCGGCGCTCTGGGGACCGCCGCCGAGGCGGACCTGAGAGCCGACGTCGGGCAAGAGCGGCCACCCCAGGGAGTCGGCGAGCCCCTGGACGGCCTCGCCCTGCGCGCGGGTCGTCAGCCGGCCCGCCACGACGAGGCCCCTCCCGACCGGGCGCAGCCGCTCCCAGAGGGCCTCGACCGCTGCCCCGTCCACGGCCGGTCTCGTCGTCGCGTAGCGGGTGTAGGGTTCGGTGGTGTCGCGCCAGCGTTCCGGGCCGTTGGCGGCGGGTGCCGGGTCGTTGTGGGGACCTGGGATCAGGGGCTCGCGGAACATGAGGTTGAGGTGGACGGGGCCCTTCGGGGCCCTCCCGGCGCGGTAGACGGCCTGGTCCACGGTCGTAAGGACGGAGGCGGGGTCGACGTCGAGGCTCGGGGCGGGCATGTCGAAGCGCCAGCGGACAAAGTCGCCGAAGATGTCCGGCTGGTCTACGGTCTGGTTGGCTCCCGTCTGGCGGAGTTCCGGGGGGCGGTCGGCCGTTAGCAGGATCATGGGTACGCCGTCCGTGGCGGCCTCGACGACGGCGGGGAGACCGTTGGCGACCGCGGTGCCCGAGGTCGTGATCCAGGCCGCCGGAAGCCCCGTCGCCCGGGCGTACCCGAGCGCCGCGAAAGCCGTCCCCCGCTCGTCGAAGTGGACGAGGTGTCTCGCCTTCTCGTTCTCCGCGAGGGCTGCGACAAGCGGTGTCGAGCGAGAGCCCGGGGCCACGCAGAAGAAGTCCACGCCGGAGCGGACGAGTTCCTCGACGATCAGGTCCGCCCAGAGGCGGTTAGCGCGCGCGGTTTCCAAGGCCGAACGCCCCGGTGAAGTCCTCGATCTTCTGCTCTATCTCGGCCCACTCTTCTTCTGGCCTGGATCCCGCGACGATGCCCGCCCCCGAGAATAGCGCGAGCCGGCGGCCGCTTATGAGCCCGCTCCTTATGCCGACGGCGAACTCGGCGGCGTCGGCCCCGACCCACCCGACGGGGCCGGCCCACCAGCCCCGGTCGAAGGGCTCGAGCTCCCGGATGTCCTCGAGCGCCTCGCGGTTCGGGTACCCCCCGACGGCCGGCGTGGGGTGCAGCGCGCCGAGAACCTCGGCGTCCGTCACGCCCTCGCGCAACCGGGCGCGCACCCTGGAGACGAGGTGGCGACGGCTGGCGAGCTTCATCTCCGAGACGTCCCCCTCGACCTCGAGCCCGTCGCACAGGGACCCGAGCGCCTCTTCTATGCCGACCCTGACGAACCCGTGCTCCGCGCGGTCTTTCTCGCTGCCGAGCAGCTCGTCCCGCAGGCTCTCGTCGTCGTCCGAGGACGCGCCGCGCGGGCGGGTCCCGGCGACGGCCTCGCTCGTCAGAGAACGCCCCTCCCGCTTGTAGAGCCGCTCCGGCGAGGCCCCGACGAACGCCGCTCCCTCGGCGGGCTCGACGTAGAAGTGGAAGCACCCCGGCGTGGCACCCCGCAGCTCTCTGAGCAGCGTGATGCCGTCGAGCTCCTCGGCGAAGCCGAGCTCGGCCCGCCGCGCGAGCACGACCTTGCCGAGCCGTCCCTCGGAGAAGGCCGCGAGGGCGTGCCGGACGTTCTCGTCCCAGCCCCGGCGGTCCGGGGCGTCTTCCCTGTGGAGCGGCCCCGGCAGGGGATCTTCGTCCCCCCCGGGCGGCACGCGCATGCCTTCGATCTGCGCCAGTATCTCCTCCCGTCGGTCCCCGTCGCGCGGCAGGATCAGGTTGCACGAGAGCGTGGACCCCGACGCCTCGACGCGAAGCTCGAAGCGGGGCAGGACGAAACGGTAAGCGCCGAAGGGCTCCCACCCCTCTTCCGCCCCGCTCCCCGGATCGAAGCGGCCCCCGCCGTAGTAGCGGACCCCCGCCTCCCCGGCGGCGCGCGTGCGCTTGCCCAGTACCTCGACGTCCTCGGGTCCCTCGCCCGCCTGGAGGTCCGCGGCGCCGGCGGCGGCGCTCTCCGCCCCGCCTTCCCTCCCCGACCAGTAGAACCGCGGGTACGATCTTTGCTCCCGCAGCCACGCTAGGGCGTCCGCCGGGCCGGCGTCGACGGAGATGCGCGCGACGCGTTCCTCCTCCGGGTACCCCGGCGGGGCGGAGAGTGCCCGGCTCACCTTCTCGGCGAGCAGCCAGCGGGCCCGGGCGGCAGCGTCGGGCTTGCCGGCGCCCCGGATGCGTCCTCTGCGCTCGCTGCTCAACAAGTCTCGCGTCCCCGGATCATCGTGCTCGTTAGTGTAGCAAGGAGTATCTAGGGGCGGAGCGGCTTCGCTTACAATCCCCGCCCGCCGAGGCGCGGATAGAGCTCCAGGTACCGTTCGTAGGCGTCCCCGTAGAGCGGCGCCTGTTCTCCCGGCGCCACCGTGCGCCCGGTTCCGGGGGCGAGATCCAGGATCTCCCCCGGCGTCCGGTAGAGGCCCGATGCGAGGCCGGCCAGGAGCGCCGCGCCGCGGGCCGAGGCGACGGGCGCGACGCCGTCTGGCAGGAGGTGCAACGGACGGCCCAGCACGTCGGCGAGGAGTTGGCGCCAGGGCTCGCCCGCGCCCCCGCCGGACCCGCCGCCGGCGAGCCGAAGCTCGGGCGCGTCGGTGCCCGCCGCTTCGAGCGCCTCCAGGCCCTCGCGCAGGGCGAAGGCGACGCCTTCGAGGGCGGCCCGGAGGAGGTGGCCGCGGGCGTGTTCGAGGCCCAGGCCGGTCCAGGCGCCCCTGGCTGCCGGGTCGAACCGGGGCGTCCGCTCGCCGCTGAGGTACGGGAGAAACGAGACGCCGCCGGCCCCGGGGGGCACAGAGAAGGCCTCGTCGTACACCTCCTCCCACGAGACGCCGAGCAGCTTCCTGGCCCACTCCAGGGCGAGGCCGGCGTTCTGGACGGCGGCCATCGAGTACCAGAGGTCGGGCGCGGCGGCCCGGTAGAGGTGGGTGCGCCCGTTCGGATCCGGCACCGGTCTCCGCTTTGCCGAGAAGATCTGGGCCCCCGTGCCGACGGTCAGCTGCACGGGCCCCGGCCCCAGCAAACCGCACCCGAGCATCGCCGCCGCCGTGTCGGCGGCCCCCGCCGCCACGGGCAGGCCCGCCCGCAGCCCGAGTTCTTCGGCCGCCGATGGAACGAGTTCACCGGCGGCCTCGCCCGAGGGGACGAGCGGGGCGAGGAGGTCGGGTCGCAACCCCAGGGCCTCGACCACGGGGTAGGACCAGCGGTCGGAGACGAGGTCGTAGAGCAGGGTGGCCGAGGCGTCCGACGGTTCGGAGGCGGTCTCGCCCGTCAGCCGCAGCCTGAGCCAGTCCTTGGGCTGGAGGGCCCATCGGGCTGACCTGTAGGCCTGCGGCTCGTGGCGGCGGAGCCAGAGGAGGCTCGGGCCGGCCATGCCGACGGCCGGCGGGTTGGCGAGCCCGCGCCGCAGGTCCGCGTCCAACTCGTGGTAGGCGTCGAGCTCGTCAGAGGACCTAGAGTCCGCCCAGAGCACGGCGGGGCGCAGGGGGCTTCCCCCCTCGTCCGAGAGGACCACCCCGTGCATCTGGCCGGAGAGGCCGAGCGCCGTCACCTCCGCGCCCCGCCCGCCGACGGCATCCCTCGCCGCCGCGGCCACCGCGTTCCACCAGTCTTCAGGGCCTGACTCGGCCCACCCGGGACGGGGCGACCGGACGGGGTAGGGCGCGGAGCCCTCGCCGAGAACCGCGCCGTCCTCGGCGAGGAGCAGGGCCTTGGCGGAGCCGGTGCCGAGGTCCAGTCCCAGGAGCACCGGTCAGGCCCGCCGGGGGACGGGACGGGCTCCCGTTACCGGGTCAAGCCGCGCCCGAAGCGCAATCCGCGTCTCTCCACCCGACCCGTGCATAGACCGGAATGGTAAGCGAATCTCGTTTTCTATGCCGGCCTCGGGAGAAAGCGCAAAAAGAAGCGGGAGGGACCGGGGCATTCCCGGTCCCTCCCGCCGCGCCGCGTCCCTTCGGCTGTCAGGTCTGGACGTCTTTGAGCTCCGCCTGGTAGACGACGCGGTCGGTGTAGTCAGGGAGGGTGCAGGTCTGGAGGGTAAGGATGTTCTTGCCCTCGATGCGCTTGAGGACGGAGAGATCCGTGGGTTCCACGATCTTCTTGTTAAAGACCACGTAGGTGTACTTCCGGCCCTCGGCGTCCTCCACGTAGATCTCGTCCCCGTTTGCGAGGTCCTCCAGGTCGTAGAAGGCCATGTCGCTGTTGGTGCCGGGGAAGCCGATCCTGTGCCCGGCGATGTAGACGTTGGCCTCTTCGTGCCACGGGAAGCCCGTCAACGGGAGCCGGACGCCCGCGTAGTCGCGGAAAAGGGCCTCGTTCGTGCCCTGGCCGGTCGGGATCACGTCGTTCTTGATCTCGGCCATCTTGGGCACGGTGAGCCTGAGGGTCTTGTCCTCGGCGGGCTCGAGCGCGTTGCCCTCGCTCGCCGGGTTCTCGCCGGTCCCGGCCTCGGGCGCGACCTGCTGCTCCTTGGCCTCCTCGGTCATCTTCTTGTCTTCGGGCTGCTTCTCGGCCTGCTCCTGAGGCTGCTTCTCGGGTTCTTCTTGTTTCTGAGACCCCCCTGAAGACTGCCCCTCGGAGGGCTCGCCCGCCGAAGAACACGCCGCCAGCGAGGCCGCCACCAGCACCGCCGCCAGGATCAAAAAAAGCTTCCTCAAACGCATCTCATCACCTCTCGTCTTCTCTCCACCGAACTCCACGCGGGAAAGATTAACTGCCGAAGATAACAACCGGGTAACACGAGGATCAATACTCCATTACACCGCGCCACCCGCAGATCCCGGCCGCGTCACGGACGGGGACCCGTTTTGCCGGCTGTTATCTTAAGCGCGAGCCCCCCCGGTGTAAAGGCCGGTACCCGATAATCGCACCACCCCACGCCCCACCCACACATCACCTTCACGCGCACGAACCCTACCCACGGGTCGGGCCAAGAGCCCGCCGATCGACTTGACAGTCTAGAATATATATGTATACTGCATATAGTTGAAGTTAGAGATCGGCAGGAGGCACGTTTTGGAGACCATAGAGAAGACCGGACAGACGGCGGAGCGGCTCGCGAAGACGAGCGGCGACACGTTCAAGCTGGTCGTGGATCACTTCGCGGCGCAGCAGGAGCGGAGCGTTCGGTTCGCGCAGGAGGTTCTCGACGGTACGGTGCGCGAGGTTCGGCATCAGGCCGAGAGCAACCGGTCGCTGACGCAGGAGCTCGTGGAGCGGGCCGAGCAGCAGCGCGGCGCCTACCAGACGCTGGTGGAGCAGTCGGTGGACGCGTACATGGATCTCCTGCACGCCCCCCTCTCCTACTACAAGCAGGGCCTAAGGGTCGTCGAGGGTGAGCTCGACCGCGCAACGTTCCCCATCGCCAACTACGACGAGCTGAACGTCGCCGAGATCTCCAAGTACATCGACGGTCTCACGGCCGCCCAGATCCGTGAGGTCCGCGAGTACGAGAAGCGCAACAAGAACCGCGAGACCCTGATCGGGCAGTTCGACCGCAAGCTGAAGGCCGCCTCCGCGTAAAAAGGTTTCAGGCTTCAGCCGTCAGGCTGAGAACAGAGAGGGCCGGGGAGATGCTCCCCGGCCCTCTCGCCTATCTATCATCTTCTGCGGACGACCACCACTACCGCAGAACGTCCCCTCGGCTCACGGTGGTCACCGTTCGCTCCTCCTGAGGCCTGAAACCTACTTGAGCAGATCCTTCAGGTGTCCCTTCTTCTCTTTCATCGTGCCGCTGCGCTGGTCGGTGCGGCCTTCGGCCTTCTTGTCCTTGTTGCCGGTGAGGGCCCCGGCCGCCTCTTTCATGCGGCCCTTGGCCTTGTCCATGGCCCCTTCGTTGCGGTCGTCCTGGCCGGTCTTCTTGCGTCTGCCCACGGTCTCCTCCTTCGCGTAACGCTTGCTACCATGGCCTCTTACCTCCCCGCGACCGGCGCTAAACTTCCGCGCGGCGGTGGTCCGTACCGAATTTTCGGAGCGGCGGATGCTAAAAGGTCGTCGCGCGCAGAGAGGACGAACAGGGGGAGCGTTACTTCAACGCTGCCGTGATGACCCGGGTGGCGCTCATGGCGGCCTTCACCGCCGCGGCGGCCCAGATCACGACCCCACTAGAGCCGGTCCCGTTCACGCTGCAGGTGCTCGCCGTCGTGCTGACGGGCCTCCTGCTCGGCCCCCGCTACGGCGCGTTGCCGTTGGCGGTCTACGTGCTCGTCGGGGCCGTGGGCGTCCCGGTCTTCGCCGGCTTCAGGGGCGGGCTCGGCGTCCTCCTCGCTGTCGGGTTCCTGTGGGGGTGGAGTCGCTTCCTACGTCCGAGGACGTGCCACTCCTGATCGAGGTCTCCGACGCCACCCTCGTTTACGACCGCGGGCTCAAGCTTTCGCGCTACGCGCGGGCCGGCATACCGGAGGTCTGGATCGTGGACCTCGAAGGCGTGAGGATCGAAAACCACACCGAACCGTCCGACGACCTCTACCGGCACGTCGAGCTGGCCCGCCCGGGCCAGACGCTCGCGTCCGCCGCGCTCTGCGGGACGATTTTCCGCGTCGACGGCATACTCGGTCAGGGGACGGCGGTTTACTGATAGGCCGCCCGGGGCATTCTCCATTTTTTCGGCTCCAGATACCGTCACCACGATCAGAGGGGTTCTACGATCATGACCGCGGTTCCTAACATCACGCTCAACGACGGCAACGCCATCCCGCAGCTCGGTTTCGGGGTCTACCAGATCCCACCCGAAGAGACCGCCCGGGCGGTGGGGCAGGCGCTCGAGATCGGCTACCGGCACATCGACACCGCCGAGATGTACGGCAACGAGGCCGGGGTCGGCGAGGCCGTCCGTTCCTCCGGCCTCGACCGGGGTGAGGTCTTTGTCACCAGCAAGCTCAGCAACGCGTTTCACGAACCCGATGATGCCCGCGAGGCCTTCGACACGACGCTATCGGAGCTCGGCTTCGACTACGTGGACCTGTTCCTGATCCACTGGCCCCTGCCGACGGTCTACAACGGCGACTACGTGTCCACTTGGAAGGCGCTGGAGGAGTTCAAGAACGATGGCAGGGCCCGCTCCATCGGCGTCTCGAACTTCCAGATCGAGCACCTCGAGCGCCTGGCCTCCGAGGCCGACACGGTGCCGGCGGTAAACCAGATCGAGGTGCACCCCTACCTCACCAACGAGGCCGTACGCGGCTACGGCCAGGAGCACGGCATCGTCACCGAGGCTTGGTCGCCGATCGCGCAGGGCGGGGTGCTCGAGGACCCCACCATCACGCAGATAGCCGAGAAGGCCGGCAAGACGCCGGCCCAGGTGGTCCTGCGGTGGCACATCCAGCGCGGCGACGTCGTCTTCCCGAAGTCCGTGACGCCGTCGCGCATGGAGGAGAACTTCGACCTCTTCGACTTCGAGCTCGACGCGCCCGATATGGAGGAGATCACGGGCCTCGACCGGGGCGAGGACGGCCGCACCGGCCCGCACCCCGACACGTTCGCCTACGTCCCAGGCTAGTTAGGTTACGGGGTCTTATTCCGTAGGGGCGCACCGTGGTGCGCCCCTCGCGAGT
>JAUJMB010000293.1 GCA_030447045.1 Rubrobacteraceae bacterium
CCTCGTCGGGATGCCCCCTGAAGTCCGCGAAGAACACGTAGGTCCAGGCGCGCTTGCGGCTCGGGCGGCTCTCGATGCGGGTGAGGTTGATCCCCTGCGCCGCAAACGCCGAGAGCGCGTCCTTGAGCACCCCGGGCCTGTCCTTTACCGAGAAGACGACGCTGGTCTTGTCCCGACCGGTCTTGTCCGCCCAGGTCCTGCCAAGCACGATAAAGCGCGTGGTGTTCGTCCTCGCCTCCTGGATGTTGCGCGCCAGCACCCGCAGCCCGTGGGCCTCGGCCGCAAGCGCGCTCCCCACCGCCGCCACCCCCGGCTCCGTGGCCGCCCTTCTTGCGGCCTCCGCCGTGGACTCGACCTCCTCGAGCCTGGCACCAGGAAGCTCCCGCCTGAGCCACGTCGACGCCTGGGCCAGGGCCATCGGGTGCGAGAGGACCAGGGTGACGCGCTCGGGCGAGAGTTCGGCGGAGATCAGGTTCTGGGAGACCGCCAGGTAGACCTCGCCGCAGACCTTGAGCGGGCTGTTCATCAGCTCGTCGAGCGTGTGGGTGACGGCCCCCTCCATCGAGTTCTCCACGGGGACCACGCCGTGCTCGGCCTCCCCCCTCTCCACCCTGGCGAAGACCTCGGCGACCGTCGTCTGGGGCCGGAGCTCGATGCTCGTGCCGAACGAGCGCAACGCCGCCTCGTGGGTGAACGTGGCCTCCGGGCCCAGGTACGCCACCTTCAGGCGCGTCTCGAGCGAGACCGAGGTCGAGATGATCTCGCGGAAGACCGCCTCGAGCCCGCGCCTGGGGAAGCCGCCGTCGCTGATAGAAGCCACCCGGTCGAGGACCCGCCGCTCCCTGGCGGGCGCGTAGACCGCCAGGCCCTCGCGCTGCTTGAGCTCGCCGATCCCGCGCGCGAGCGCCGCCCGCCGGTCGAGGAGGCGCACGATCTCGGCGTCCACCTCGTCTATACCGGCCCTGAGCTCGTCCATGCCGGGGCCGGCCGCGTTCCAGTCGGCCTCGCCTTCCGGGGCTTCCGTATCCACGTTCTCGCGTACAGGTCTTGATGGGTTCACGGCGTTCGCGGCCTTTCGTCGTTTGGAATCTGAGTCTGGATCCGGCTTAAAGGAGAGGCGCCCTCGCGGTTCAGGAGCGGGCGCGCCCCTCCCGCATAAATCGCCGCGCCGCCGGTATGGGAGAAAGTAGCATGATGGCTACAAAGTACCAGAGGGGCTCTGGGGTTGTCAAAAGCCCCCGACCCCGAGCAGGAGCAGCACCGCGACGACCGCCGCCACCCCGAAGCGGTAGAAGGCGAAGGCGCGCAGGCTGTGGTTCGTCAAATAGTTGAGCAGGAAGCGGATCGTCACGTAGCCGACCGCCGCCGATGTGACGAACCCCACGACGAACAGGAGCGTCTGGGCCGCGTCCATGCCGCCGGAGATAACCTCCCCCAGCTCCAGGCCGCCGGCCCCCGCGATGATCGGCACGCTCATCAGGAAGGAGAACCGCGCCGCCTCCTCGCGCCGCAAGCCCAGAAAGAGCCCCAGCGTTATAGTCGCCCCCGACCGCGAGACCCCGGGCACGAGCGCCGCGGCCTGGGCGAACCCGATCCCGACGGCCTCCCCGAACCCGAGCTTGGAGGCCTCGCGGGTCCGCCTGCCGACCACCTCCCCGACGATGAACAGCGCCCCGATGAGGACGAAGTTGAAGACCACCACCCAAGGCGACCGGACCGTCTTCTCGAAGAACCCTTCGAACAGGAACCCGATAAGCGCGGCGGGGACGGTGGAGGCGATGATGAGGTAGGCCATGCGCTGGTCGGCGTCGTTGGCGAGGTCGCGGTGAGAGAACGAGCGGAGGAACGCGAAGGCCATCCGCAGGAGGTCGCGCCAGAAAAACGAGACCACGGCGACGAGCGTTCCCAGGTGCAGCGCGACGTCGAAGGAGAGCCCGAACCGGTCCTGGTCGAGGCCGAGAAAGTACTGGCCGAGCAGGAGGTGCCCGGAGCTCGACACGGGCAGGAACTCCGTGAGGCCCTGCACGATCCCGAGCACTATCGCCTGTAGGAGCTCCAACACGAGTCAGGTCCTTCGGTCTAGGAGATTGGCGCGCATACTATTACAGAAGCATGCCGGCTTGTCAGCCGCCGCGCCCTGAGGGCTCCCCCTACCCCCCGCTGAGGGCGGCCAGGGCCCGCCAGTCCTTGAGGGTGATGCGTCCGGCCTCCACCTCTATAAGGTCGCGGCCGCGCATCTCGTTGAGGACCTTGGTGACGGACTCGCGGGTGGAGGCGACCATAGCGGCGAGGTCCTGGTGGGTGAGGCGGAGGTCTATGACGACCACGCCGTCGCGGCGGTCGCCGAACTTCTGGGCGAGGATCGGGAGGAGGTTGGCGAGGCGGACCTCGGTCTCGCGGGGAAGCAGGCACTTGACGAGCTCCTCGTACTGGACCAGCCGCAGCTCCAGGAGCGTCATGATCTTGAACGCCACGCGCGGCTCCTGGCGGACGGCCCGCTCGACAAAGATCTTGGGCACCTTCGTGACCACGCACTCCGTTACCGCCTCGGCGTACGCCCTCTGGCGGGCCTCGCCCGCGAAGGCCAGGTGCCCGAAGATGTCCCAATCCTTGAGCAGCCTGAGCGTCGCCTCCTTGCTGCCGGAGTAGGGCCGGAAGAGCTTCATC
>JAUJMB010000294.1 GCA_030447045.1 Rubrobacteraceae bacterium
AGCGCGTTCGCCACCCCGCACCCGGCGTCGTTGTGGGTGTGGATGCCGACCTCGACGTCGGGGAACTCCCTGACCACCCGCGCCACGATGGCCTTGAGCTCCGTCGGGAGCGTGCCGCCGTTGGTGTCGCAGAGGACGAGCGTCGTCGCACCGGCCTCGGCCGCCGCCCGCAGGACCGCGAGCGCGTGGTCCGCATCGTCCCTGAAGCCGTCGAAGAAGTGCTCGGCGTCGAACAGGACCTCCTTGCCGGCGTCGACCAGGTACGCGACGGTGTCCTTGACGGACGCGACGTTCTCCTCCGGGGTGGTCCTCAGGACCTTCTCGACGTGCAGCTTCCAGCTCTTGGCGACGATGCAGGCCACGGGCGCCGTGAGGGCGGGGAGGAGCGTGACCGCCGGGTCCTCGTCCGCCCGGCCGTTCGGGCGCCGCGCCCGCGTGAAGGCGACGAGCTTCGCGTGGTCTAGCTCCGAGGCGTCAAAGCTCTCGAAGAACTCGAGGTCCTTGGGGTTGGAGGCGGGGAAGCCCGCCTCTATGTAGTGGAGGCCCAAGGTGTCGAGCTCGCGGGCTATCCGGATCTTGTCCTCCGTCGTCAGGCTCACGCCCTCGCGCTGCGTCCCGTCCCTCAGAGTGGTGTCGAAAAGCCGCACGCTCATGCCACGCCCTCCCCGGCCCCGACCCACCGGCCGACGGCCTCCGCCACCTGCTCGGTCGTCTTCTTACCGCCGATGTCGGCGGTAAGAAAGTGCGCCTCGAGCGCCACCGAGACGCCCTGCTCTATCGCCTCCGCCACGTCGGGGCGTCCCAGAGAGTGGCGGAACATCATCGCCGCGGACAGGATCGCGGCGTACGGGTTAGCCTTGCCCTGCCCCGCTATGTCCGGCGCCGAGCCGTGCACCGGCTCGAAGATGCCGGGAGAGCCGGGGTCCCCCAGAGAGGCGCTCGGGAGCATCCCCATCGAGCCAGGGAGCATCGCCGCCTCATCGGAGAGGATGTCCCCGAAGAGGTTCTCCGTGAGCATCACGTCGAACCGCTTGGGCTCCCTGACCAGGTGCATCGCCGCCGCGTCCACGAGCACGTGGTCGAGCTCGACGTCGGGGTAGCCCTTCGCGACCTCGGTGACGACCTTCCGCCACAGGCGGCCCGTCGCCATAACGTTCGCCTTGTCCACGCTCGTCACGCGGCGCTTGCGCCTCTTGGCGGCGTCGAAGGCCACGCGGGCCACCCGCTCTATCTCCTCCCTCGTGTAGACGGAGAGGTCGCTCGCCCTTTCGTCGCCCTCCTCCTTCTCCCCGAAGTACGCGCCGCCGGTAAGCTCGCGCACGATCAGGACGTCCACCCCAGACACTATCTCCTTCTTCAAGGGGGAGGCGTCGAGCAGGGACGGCACCGCCGCCACGGGCCTGAGGTTCGCGAACGCCCCGAGGTGCTTGCGGAGCCGGAGCAGCCCGGCCTCGGGCCTTACCGGAGCGTCGTCGAAGTCCGGGTGCCCGACTGCCCCGAGCAGGACGGAGTCCGAGGCGGCCGCCGCCCCGAGCGTCTCGTCCGAGACGGGGGCGCCCTCTTCCCGGAGCGCTTCGCCGCCTATCTTGCGTTCCTCGTAGCGCATCTCGACGCCGAGGTGCGCGGCCGCGACGTCCATAACGGTACGGGCGGCCCCGATCACCTCCGGGCCTATGCCGTCGCCCGGTAGCAGCAGTATGTCGAATGAGTCGCGCATCGTGATCCTCCTAGAATTCCGGCCTCGAAAGGAGCCACGTCGCGCCCCCCGCACCGAGCGACCCGGCCAGCAGCCCCTGGGCCCGCTCCTCGTCCACCACGTCTTCTTCCTCCCACAACGCCCGGAACAGACGCGCGAGGAGACCCTCCCCAAACCTCTCGAGCATCGCCGCCCCGAAGACGAGCAGGAGGTTCTGGTACTTCATCTGGTCCCCGGCGCCCGCCCGGCCCCCGAAGCCCCTGACCGTGAAGCCCGGGTTTCGGTCAACGAGGGCCAGGTGTTCCCCCAGGGGCACCCCGACCCTCCGGGCCACCGCCGCCGCTGCGGCCTGCGGCACGAGCTCGCCCAGCCACGCCGGCGTCCTCACGACGGGCCCGTCCAGCAGGAAGGCGTGCGCCAGCTCGTGCCAGACGGTGAGCGGCAGGAGTGCCCCCGTCCGGGGCCTGAAGACCGGCGACAGCCTCTCCGGGAGCACCAGCGCCGGGGGATCGACCGAGCGCGTAAAGTACGGGAGCCCCGGTGGGTACGGGCGCTCGTTCTCGCGCGGCGCCCTCTCCCAGTCCTCCTCGGCGACGAGGAGGGCCGAGAGCCCCGGGGCCTCGACCCCGAGGATGCCGGCCATCGCCCCGGAGCCGCGCGCCAGGTGCCCCCGCACCTCCCGCGCCCCGTCCGTGAGGCGCGGGGCGTGGAAGAGTGGGACGGGGCCGTCCAGGCGGAGGTAGCCGGGGATCGGCCCGGGTCCGGCGGCCTCCCGTCGGGGCCTCGCTACGGCGCTACCGGGGCTTGCCACGCCGACTTCACCCGCCCGGCCGAGTACACGTTGGCCGCCCGCACGTAGGCCCTGGCCGCCGCCTCGACGACGTCCTGGCTCAGGCCCCGGCCCCCGTACTCGTTGCCCTCGAACTCGACGGAGACCCTGACCTCGCCGAGGGCGTCCTTGCCGCCCGT